>CAYTDW010000297.1:0-4506 GCA_964436585.1 uncultured Halioglobus sp.
CGGGATTCCCAGGAAACCTGCCTGGACTGCCATACCGAGGTGAAGTCGCAACTGCAGCTGCCGTCACGCCACCCCATCGCCGAGGGTAAAACCGCCTGTACCGATTGCCACAACCCCCACGGGAGCGCGGGCGAGGCGTCGCTGCGGCAGGTCACTCTCAACGACAACTGTTTCAGCTGCCACGCCGAAAAGCGCGGACCCTTCCTGTGGGAACACCCACCGGTTGCCGAGGATTGCGCCCTGTGCCACAAGCCTCACGGGTCGGTCCATGAGCCTCTGCTGACTGCCCGCGGGCCGGCCCTGTGCCAGCAATGCCACGCGGCCGCCTTCCACCCGGGCCAGCCCTACGGCAGCGAGGGATTGCCCGGCGGCGCTGCCACCGCCAACCAGAACCTGGTGGGCAAGAACTGTCTCAACTGTCACAGCCAGATTCATGGATCCAACCATCCGTCGGGAGCGCGCTTGACACGATGATGAGCATGAACCGCCGTCCCTGCCAATTGACCCTCGCCAGCAGTTTGGTACTGGCGGCGTGCGGCGCGATCGCCCAGGAGGTCGACACCTACACCCCGCTCGGACTGCTGAATCGCCCGCCGCTGAGGACCGCCTGGCAGGCGGATAGCCCCCTGATCGCACAGCTGGGAGCAGGCTACACCAGCGACGACAACTACATGTTTGGCCAGTACAACGGCCTCAACCAGGAGGGCGCCACTGCCATTGGCAACCTGCAGTGGCAGGACTTCAACCGCGGCGACAACTACTGGCAGGGCTATGTATCCAACCTGGGCCTCGATACCCGGGAGGGCGCACTGACCTTTGGCAGGACGAACCGGTTTTCCATCACCGCAGGCTATGACTCCCAGCTCCAGGTGAAAAGCGACGAGGGTCGAACCCCCTTTTCGGGCAGCTCCAACCTCAAGCTCCCCGACGACTGGGTGAGCGGACTCACCACGGCGGACTGGGCCAACCTGAACCAGTCACTGCACGGCTTTGACCAGGAGCTCAAGCGCGAACGGCTCTACCTGAAGGCGGACACCCGCTTGAGCCAGAACTGGAGCGTGGACACCAACCTGTCCTATGAGGAAAAGTCCGGCAACGCGGATGTCGGCGCCGGGATTTACATCGACGGCTCCTCGGCCGATGCCGTTCTGCTGAACCAGCCGCTGGATTATCACACTGCCGATTTCGACCTGGGTCTGAGCTACAGTGACAACCGGCTCACGCTGGGCGGCAAGGTGTTCTACTCGGAATTTGACAACCAGGACGAGGTGCTGACCTGGCAGAATCCCTACAGTTCCTACGGCCCGAACGTGCGCTATCCCGCGGGGATCGGCGGCCTGGGCCTGGCCCCTGACAACGACCAGGTCGGCGGGCGCATGACCGGCCAGTACGTCTTTGCCCCCACCATTCGCCTGCAGGTAGACGGCAGCTACGCGGTGGCCTCCCAGAACCAGGACTTCCTGGATTACAGCGTCAACCCCGCACTTGTGGTCAATGTGCCGGTGCCGCGCGGCGATTATGGCGGCGATGTGGACAGCAGTACCCTGAACAGCAAGTTGTTGCTGAACCCGCTGCCCAAGCTCAGTGCCGAGCTGTACTACAAGTACCGCGACCGGGATTACGATGCCGCGCGCGAGGGCTACCAGTACATTCGAGGCGATGGCGGCAACCAGCGGGATGCCGCTACCACGGTGTAC
Organism: uncultured Halioglobus sp.; assembly: GCA_964436585.1. Lineage (GTDB taxonomy): Bacteria > Pseudomonadota > Gammaproteobacteria > Pseudomonadales > Halieaceae > JARRPM01. The sequence goes on from CAYTDW010000297.1 coordinate 1,698, forward strand.
AACACCAATCACGATTACACCTCCGAGGTGCCGGGCTTCGAGGTCAGCTACCGCCTGCCGCTGCGCAGCAGGCTGAGTTTCGATTACGAATACGAGAAGGTGACGCGGGAAAACGCCCCCGTGGAGGAAACCGAGCAGGATCGCTACACCCTGGCTTACCGCATCCAACCCTGGTCGACTTTCACCAGCCACCTGGAGGCGAGTTACGCGGACCGCGCGGCGGACACCTATGACTGGTCCCAGGATTACTATGCGCTGCTGGACACAGAGCTGATCAACGCCACCCCGGATACCCAGCGCTATATCAACCATCCCGAGCTCATGAAGTTTTACCTGGCCAACCGGGAGCAGTGGCTGACCAAGGCGGATTTCAGTTACCTGCCCGCCGACCAGTGGAACCTCAACCTGAACCTGCAGTGGACCGACAACAACTACGACGCCAGCAACCTGGGCCTGAACTCGGACGAGTGGTACCGCAGCCAGCTCAGCGCCAGCTACGTCGCCAGCGACACGCTGTCCGCCAGCGTGTATGCGGGCTATGACCATTACCAGGCCGACCAGACCGGCCGGGCATTCAACGGCGGGCCGGAAAAGAACGCCTTCGTGATCTACCCCCCGCTGCCCCAGGCCAGCGATCCCAACCGGGACTGGGACGGCGAACTGGAGGACACCAGCGCCACGGTGGGGGCGAACCTGCAGTGGCAGGCCGCGAAGGATATCGAGCTCAATTTCGACTACAGCTATGTCGACACCGATTCGGAGCAGAACCTGGGCACCAGCGCCGACAGCACGCTGGTTGCGGGCGACCTGCCCACGGTCAATACCACCTTGCACCACGTGCAAGTCAGTGGCATCTGGCAGCTGCAGGCCAACCTGTTCCTGCAACTGGATTACCAGTACTACGATTACAAGAGTGATGACTGGGCCTGGAATGGCTTACAAGCGGACACCATCGGCAAGGTGCTGACCTTTGGCCAGGGCAACCCGAACGAACAGATCAATTATGTGGGCGCCTCAGTGATTTATCACTGGGAATAGAACCCGGGAGAGAAAGACCATGGTTACAAACACGCGCAACTGGATAATGGCTGGCATGCTCGGCCTGCTCGTCGCCTGTGGCGGCGGGGGCGGCGGCGATAGCGCCCCCGGCGTGGAGCCCGGGCCGCCGCCGCCCGGCCAGCCGATCCCCCCGGAACCGATTCCGCCGACCCCGACCCAGACGCCGTACGCCGAGGCGACCGAGTTGAATGCGTTTATCACCGGCGTCACCATTCCCGACGACGGTCAGCCCGTGGTGACATTCCAGCTGTCCGACGGCCGCAACAATGCGATCACGGACCTGGCTGCGACCAATGTGCGCTTCGCCATCGCCAAGCTCCAGCCCAGCCCCCAGGGCAACCTGACCGGCTCCTGGCAGGCCTATATCAACCGGATCGAGGCGCCCGGTGTCGGCCCCGGCAGGGAGCCCAGGCTGCAGGCCACGACTGAGACGGGCGCGACCGCCGGCTTCACCAACAATGGCGATGGCACTTACCAGTACCGCATGGCCAGGAACGTCAAAACCCAACCGGACAACATCCAGGCCCAGGCCGACGCCGAGGGCCTCGATCTGAGCTACCAGCCGGGCTACACCAACCGCGTGGCGATACAGTTTGACGGCAATCCCAATACGACCGCCAATCCCCACTACGACTGGGTGCCTGCCACCGGCGCCACCGAGGGCATTTTAACCCTGGACATAGCCGCCACCGCCAACTGCAACCGCTGCCACGACCCGGTGGCTCTCCACGGCGGCAACCGCCGGGAGGTGCAGTATTGCGTCACCTGCCACAACCCGGGTTCAACCGATGCCAACAGCGGCAATTCGGTGGACATGAAGGTGATGATTCACAAGATTCACATGGGCGCCAACCTGCCGAGCGTGCAGGCGGGCGGGCGTTACCAGATCTACGGTTTTCAGAACAGCGTGCATGACTATTCCGAGGTGCACTTGCCCCAGGACATCCGCAATTGCGTGAATTGCCATGCGGGCAGCGCCACCGGTACGGACCTGCAGTTCCCCGCAGGTCAGGATTACAGCCTGGCCCTGACCTCCCAGGGCGATAACTGGGCCAATTATGCCTCCCAGGCAGCCTGCGGCAGCTGCCACGACGCACTGGATTTCTCCAAACACGCGGGTGGCCAGAGCGATGACTCCAAGTGCAACAGCTGTCACTCCACGGGCGGTGTCGCAGGTTCCATCCAGGCTAGCCACACCATCCTGACGCAGGAGGCCCGCAAACGCTTCGCGGCCCAAATCGTTGCAGTGACCGATACCGGACCCGGCCAGTTGCCGCAAGTCCAGTACAAGGTGATCGACCCGACCAATGAAGGTATGCCCTACGACCTGACGACGGACCCGGTGTGGACCGCGGCCGGCGGCGCCAGCCGCCTGGCCATAGACCTGGCCTGGCCCACAACCGACTATACCAATACCGGCAACGGGTTGGCGGACGCCAGCGTGGTCAGCCTGGATGCACTCAAAGGCACGCCCGTCGGGGATGGCAGCTATACGGTCACATCGACCGTGCCGGTGCCGACGGTTGCCGCCGACGGCAGCGGTTTGGCGGCTATCGAGGGCCATCCCGCCGTCAACATCGGCAGCGAGGAGGAGCCGGACGTGCAGCAGATAGCGTTCACCAACGCGCACCAGTTCTTCAGTGTCAACGAACCCGGCGGCGAGCCAGTGGACCGTAGGACTTCGGTGGAACTGACGAACTGCCTGAGCTGTCACCAGAGCCTGGTCCTGCACGGCAACAACCGCACTGAT
>CAYTDW010000298.1:0-4499 GCA_964436585.1 uncultured Halioglobus sp.
CAGGCTGTAGGCGTAGCGGCACAGCGGCTGTTCATGGCGCTGGACCAGTTCGTCATGCCGGGTTTTGCGGTCTACCACATCGGCATGAACACCGCCAAGACGGCCCTGATGGCCAAGGAAGGCGGACCGGCTGAGGAGGAGGTAGATGAAATGGACGAACCGGTGGACACGGGGGGACGCTACGATGACGAATAGCGTTTGCCCTGCAGCCGGCTCAGGTCCAGGTGATCCAACCGGCAGCACCTGACGTAAGGACAATGCACCCACTCCGCTCTCGAGGAACCCACCGATGAATAAGAAACTCATAAGCCACGCGATCCAGGCAACACTGTTTGGCAGCACCCTCGCCGTGCCACAGTTCACGCTTGCCGAGCAGGCAAGGCTCGAAGAGGTGGTCGTGGTCGCCCGCAGGCGCTCGGAAGACCTGCAGCAGGTGCCGATCGCGGTCACCGCGTTCACCTCCAGCGATATCCAGAGCGCGGGTATCAGCAGGCCCCAGGATTTCATCTCGCTGACGCCGAACGTATCGATCGTCGACGCCGCCAACGCCGGCGACACCCAGGTCACCATACGCGGGCAGTACTCGACCCGCGATGCCGAATCGACTTTCGCCTATGTGGTGGACGGCGTGCTGATCACCAACCCCAACGGCTTCAATGGCGAGTTGTTCGATATCGAGCAGATTGAAGTGCTCAAAGGCCCGCAGGGCGCGCTGTACGGCCGCAACGCGGTCGCCGGCGCCGTCATCGTCAACACCGCCAAGCCCACCCAGGAGTTTGAAGCCGACGTCAAGGGTACCCTGGGCGACGATAACCTGCAGAAGGCCCAGGCCACGGTCAGCGGCCCCCTGATCGATGATCAACTGTATGGCCGCCTGTCCATGTTCTATGGCGAGTCCGATGGCCAGTTCGAGAACAGACTCACCGGCGCTGACGACGCGGTCAACTATTGGGAGGAGCAGGCCGCCCGCGGTCGGCTGATCTGGGAACCGACCGAGAAGTGGACCGTGGACACGATCGCCAGTTACCGGGAAGTGAAGGGCGGCGCAATCAATTTCAATGCGGTGTTCGCCCTGCCCGGGGCAGCGGAATTCCTTGGCAACCCCGACCTTTACGGGGATGTCAACGACCACAACTTCAAGTACATCTTCAATGTGCCGGGGGAGAACGAGCAGGACAACACTTTTTTCTCGGTGAAATCCGACTATGAATTGGACTTCGCCACGCTGACCGTCACCGCCGCCTATGACGATATGCAGGAATACCTGCTGTCCGATGGCACCAGCGCGGCCTTTGGCGGTTACTCTTTGGGGGCAGAGGCCTCGCAAACCGCCTGTACCCAGAGCTACAACAGCTTTGATACCTCACTCCTGCAGAGCCCGTTCTACGCCGTCCAGGACGGTAATCCTCCCGGCGTTTACGTGCCCGAGTTCAATGGCCTCAATGGCCTGCTGCCGCCCTACTCACCCACCACCTGCGACGGCTACCAGTACCAGCAGCGCGACCAGGAGAGCAGCAGCATTGAAGCCCGCCTGACCTCCGACGAGGAGGGCTGGTTGCGCTGGCTGGCAGGTATTTACTATGCCGACATCGAGCGCACCGCGGCGGTAGGCTATGGCGCCGACCTGGGCCTGGGCTTCCGTCGTACCATCTATATTCCGCCCAGCGGCCCCAACCCCACCGACCAGTTGTTCTGGGACAAGTTCAACACGGACGTCTACGCGGCCTTCGGGCAGGTGGAGATGGATGCGGGTGAGAAAGGGGAACTGGCCCTTGCCCTGCGCTATGACAAGGAGGAACGCGCGGTCGATAACAGGGTACCCAACGTCCTCAACGCGCAGATTTTCGGTCAGTTTGGCAGGGCGCCGATCAACCCGGCTTTCGATGGCTCCCTCACTGACACCATTCCCGACCGGGACACCAGTTTCAACGAGTGGCAGCCCAAGGTCAGCTATGTCTACAATTTCACCGACGACTTCAATGGCTACGCCTCCTATGGCGTGGGCTTTCGTTCCGGGGGGTTTAACAACATCGGCAGCGCAGCCACCATCGACAATGCCTTCGGTTCCTACCCGACGGTGCCACAGAATGTGCGCGACGACTACGACAAGGAAACCACCGACACCTATGAATTGGGCTTCAAGAGCCAGTGGCTCGATAACAGCTTGAGGGTCAATGGCGCGACCTTCTACACCGAGGTGGACGATTACCAGTTCTTTAACTTCTTTGCCGGGCCTTTCGGCCTGCTGCGCGTGGTATCCAATATCGACAGCGTTGAAATCTACGGTGCGGAGATCGATTTCGCCTGGGCCATCAACAACTACCTTACCTTCAGCGGCGGCTACGGCGCGATCAGCTCGGAGATCAAGCAGAACGCCAACCGGCCCTACACCGAGGGCAATGACCTGCCCTACGCGCCGGAGGGCTCCGGTGCTCTGAGCCTCGATTTCAGCATGCCGGTATTCGGCAACCTGGAGTGGATGACCCGGCTGGATTACGAGTATGTCGGCAAGACCTGGTTCCACACCGTGCAGGACGACACCACGGTCAACTTCTTCACGGACCTGTCCAATGTCTACGGTGTCCCGGGTTTCGGTTTCGGCCCCAGCGAGTATTCCAATACCGAGCGCGATGCTTACTGGAAGCTGAACCTGCGGGCCGGTATCTCCGGCGAGCACTGGTCGATCGAGCTGTGGAGCAAGAACCTGACCGACGAGGACTACCTCGAAGAGATAATCCCGGCCCCTGAATTCGGCGGTTCCTTCATCCACGATTCCGCCGGGCGTATCAGCGGGGTGGACCTGACCTACAGGTTCTGATGGTGTCCCGGGTGGCCTTTTAGCAGGACATAGGCCACGCGCTCGACCCCGAAAGCCAGCAGGCGCTGGTCCGCCGCTCCCTCGAGGGCGGCCGGGCTTACCGGCGCGTGGTGCGCGAGCGTGATTTCGATCACCTCGTGGAGATACAGCGCGCTGACGGGGATGACGATGTCACAGTTGCCGGCCGTGAGGTCCTGCTCACCAACGTCGACGGCATTTATTCTGACATTTGTGCGGGTGTTGGTCCCGTAATACCGCCCCTCAATGACCAGGCGCACGGATACTGTCCCCTGCATCAACCAGTGACGAAACAGGCGAAATCGAATTCTCGATTCGCTGCCGCTACTCCAGGCGCCCCAATCCCGGACCGTGCTCCAGCCCATGGCGAGATCGACCATCGTTGCCAGGTCTTTGCCTTTCGCCTCGCCCATCAGCGTGGGCGTGAGCATCAGCTGCTCTACTTTCGGCAGGCGCTGCCTTGCCCGGGCTTCGATCGCGGCCAGGCTTTCGCTGCGCCAACACGGGCTTAACGCCTCGAAGGGATAGGCGTCGCTTCCCATGAAATGCCTGGCAAGCTTGAAATTCGAACGCCGATAATGCCTGCGTATGGACGCCACCGTTTTCTCACTGAGGAAATAGCGAGTCGCCTGGCCTTCAACGCCAATCAGGGACTGGGTGACATCGACCAGCGCGATGATCCTGTCCTTCCAGGCGGGTAACTTTTTCAAGGTTTCCAGCAGGAGTGCCCCTTCGACATCGAGGCTCTGGTTATAGTATTCCCTGGCCCCTATGAAGTGCTCATCCCTGCGAACCTTGAGCTGATCCAGGAAATCACTGACCACGTCGCCGCCGTGCAGTTGCGCGCGGTGGTAGATTCTCACGGAGAATGTGGCGCCCGGAATGCAACGCTGCCAGGGGCGCAGGAGTCGGTAGTAATTCCGGTTCGGGTTGCGCAGGGCCGCCAGGGCCCTGACGCGTTCGCGCAGGGTCCGGGGGTGCTCGATGGCCGCGATATCAAGCAGGTGCATATTGCGCTTTACCCGCTGCAGGTGGCCGGACTGGATAACCTCCGCCTGCTCGCGCAGGTACACCAGCACATGGACCTGGAAGCCTCCCAGGGCGCCCAGCAGGCGGCGGATGTGCCTCCTGTCGAACCACAGGGAACTCATACCCTCCCAGGACAGCAGGGCTTGCGCGTAGCCGGCCTCGCTGGCGGCAAGGAGTTCCGCGGCGAGCTGCGCCAGCGCACCGGCCTCCATCAGCCGCAGCAGGCCCGCGTGGCCATTGCCCTCGCCAAGGCCGGTCTCGGGAACATAGACAGAGCGCGCCAACAACCACTCGCGATTGAGAAAGACGGTATTCTGGATCGACGTGCTACCGGTCTTGTCAGTGCCGATGTGCAGTATGACTCGCACTAGCGTCCTGTGATGTCACTGGTATTCAATAGATCACTGCCCTGCTGGTTGGCGCTCGCGCCCCTGCATGCCTGGAAAGACGCCCAGCGCGCACTATAAATTGCAGCGGGCAAAGTCGCACTCATTGATTCAGGATCGTATTGGCCGCGCTGCCGGCCGTATAATACCGCTCCAGCCTCACTCAGCCCCGACCCCGCAGCCTATGGAAGGACTTCCCACACCCCGGCGCTATATGGCGGTGTTCGCTATCTCCTGCGGCACGGCCC
>CAYTDW010000299.1:0-4498 GCA_964436585.1 uncultured Halioglobus sp.
CACCGGGTCCGCAGCACGCGCACTGCCATTTGGACGAAAAGCCCTGGGTTTCACCCGCAACAGCCAGGCGCCTGTGCTGCGATGCCAGCCTCATCACCGTGCTGGAGGGCAAAAACGGCCAGGTGCTCAACGTGGGACGGCGCAGTCGCACCGTTCCAGCCCCTATTGGCCGCGCCCTGAAGGAGCGCGACAGAACCTGTCGCTTCCCTGGCTGCTGTGAATCGAGATATACAGATGCGCATCATATACAGCACTGGGCCGACGGCGGGGAAACCAGTTTGGATAATCTGGTAACCCTGTGCCGCTACCACCACCGGCGGCTGCACGCTGGCAGTTATGCCATAGGGGTGCAAAAGCGTGGCTTTGATACATACTTCGTGTTCACCACCCCATCTGGCAAGCGGATCGAAGACAACTTCTACCCCCAGTTCCCGCACGGTCGGGTAGCCCCGAGGATTGCTCCACCGGGGCTCCCACAGATCCGGACGTGCGGAACTCCCGCATCCGGCTCCTCAAGCCAAGGTCATGACTGAGTGACATAGACACTGTGGACAACCCGAGTCGGCGGCAGCGGGCAACGTTTCAGGAACTCACCAAAACGTGCCCATAACAGCTTGGCCCGGCCACTTCGCCGTGCCAGCCATTTCCGCCAGATTCGCTCCACCGCATGCAGGAAGCGCGCAAGCGATTTCCCATTGCCTGTAATACCGTAGTACGCATAGTGCCCTCGTAGCTTGCGACCCAGCTGAGTATGCTGCCACGCCACAGGTTCGTGGCGGTAGCGGCGACACCACAGCGCAATGTTGCGCAGAGCGCGGCTGAAACGACCCGTGGCCGTCTTGCGCCGCACCACCCACGCCCCCTTGCGGGAACGCGCCCAGAAATGGGTAAAGCCCAAAAAGTCAAACGACCGGACCGCATCGGGACCACCACGGGGGCCATCCTTCGACTTCGGCCGAGTGAACGGCATCAGCCGCGTCTTCTCGGGATGCAACCTCAGTGCAAACTTCGCGAAGCGTTTTGCCAGTACGGCGTATACACGCCGGGCATCCTCTTCTCGCGCAAATCCCAACACCGCATCGTCCGCGTAGCGTACCGCAAACGCACGACCTTTCAGCCGCGGCTTGACCTCCTCCTCAAACCAGCGATCAAGCACCTCGTGCAGGTAAATATTCGCCAGTAACGGCGATATCACCCCGCCCTGAGGCGTGCCCTGTGTCGGGTAGCTCAACTGCTGATCCTCCATGACACCCGCATTGAGCCACTTGCCAATCATGCGACGGATCACACCGTCACCCACCCTGCGGGCCACTATCGATTGCAGCAGCGCGTGGTCTACCGTATCGAAGAAACTCTCGATATCCAGCTCGATCAACCAGCCGTTCGGATACGCCATCGTCCCCCGCCACAGGGCTTCCAGCGCTTGGTGCGCCGAACGCCCCGGACGGAAGCCATACGACGAGTCCAGAAACTCCGGCTCGTAAATCGGCTCCAGCAACATCACCACTGCCCGCTGCAGAACCTTGTCCTCCAGCGTCGGGATGCCGATGGGCCGGCGGCGTTTGCCGTCAGCCTTGGGAATGTAGACTCGCTTGACCGGCGGTGCCCGGTAACGCCCCGACTTGAACCGGTCCAGTAACCGCGACAGGTTCTCCTCCAGATGCGCCTCGTAGCCAGCCGCCGTCTGCCCATCGACCCCGGCCGCCCCATCCTTCCGCGTCCGGCGGTACGCTTCGCGCAGCCAGTCGAGGTCAATATAGTGCGCCAGTGTCAGCAGGGCATCCGCCTTGATGTCAGTTGCTCGCTGTGTCAGCTCAAGTTGTTTCGTTGAGATAGTCACTGGATTCAGTGCTCCAGCCATCTTTCCCTCCTTAAGCGCCTTGACCCGATCTTCCCCTTCCCTCCATGGGCTCCGCTCGGGATACGTTCGCCCACTTCAGCGGTACTATGAGAAGATTCCGATTTCTCCCATCCCGTCCACGCCCCCTTGCGGGGGGTGTACCCTTGCGCGTGTGCCAGTTTCGCTCGCGACAGAGTGGCACAACCCCATCGCCTGGACTGTTTGATAAAGCGGCGCCCGCACCGCTGATTACGCAAGGGAGGACTGGAGACCTCCCAGGTTCCTGAAGGACCTCAGTATCACCATGCCCTGCTCTACGACCCCGCCGAGTGGCTTGCGCCAGGCCTTTACGGCGCGAGCCATGCTGCCTTCCACTCAGAATACAATGTCGGCCTCGGGAACAGTTTCCTTTCGGGGCTCAATCACACGGCCTGGTAACTCCCTGTGTACGCTTCGCAGCCAGGGTCACCCCTGTACCACGCAACACTCGGTTCCGGCTGGTTGCCAGCCTTTGCCGGGCAGGGGTTTCACCTGCCAGGTCCCAACAAGAGATTTCCATCACATTATCCTTTACATGATCTCCCTCTCTTCCAGGCTTTGCCTGGCGCACATTCCGCGGAATCGTCTACCGCTGAGTTGCATCGCCTCGCACCATCGGTAACCGCAAGTACCTGTATCACTCGGTGGCAGGGCGAGAGCTGCGACTACGGCATGGCGGTCGATGCGCTGTTGTGGCGGGATTCCCACGGTATCCGGTAACTGCGCAATCCCCGCCTACTCCGGCATATGCGGCTCGTCGTCCTCCTCCAGCAGGTGCAGGCCGTTTGCAGACAGGGCGGCGACCATCTGCTCCAGCTGCGCCGCGTGGCCCCGCTCTTCAGCGGCGAAGCGGGTGGCGGCTTCGCGGCTGAACACCAGGCTGAACACCAGGCTTGACTAATGGTAACCCAAATGTTACGGTAGCTATATAGTTACCAATATGAGAGGCCAAGACTTTGAAACCCGGCGCCAGCGCAACACTCATCGCCTTGGCTGATCCGACGCGCGAATCTATCGTGCGCCTGCTGCTCGCCGGTGAAAAGTCCGTCGGCGAGATCGCCGATCAATTGCCGGTGAGCCGGCCTGCCGTATCGAAACACTTGCGCGTGCTTGAGCGTGCCGAGGTGGTGGACTGCCGCAGCGAAGGCACGCGCAACGTTTATGGCGTCCGCCCGGAGGCATTGGCTGAACTGCGCGACGAACTCGAGCACATGTGGGAAACCGCACTGGCGCGCTACACCCTGGTGGCTCGTAACCGTAGTCCGAGGAGGAAACGATGAACTCGACAGCAATCGACATTGAACCCGTTGTCAAGGAACTGCGCGTGCCACTATCGGTGGCCGACGCGTTCATCCTTTTCACGCAGGACATGGGCCGCTGGTGGCCACTGCGTTCTCATTCTTGCGCGCAGGAGCCCGGAGCACGCATAGAATTCCCGGATCGTACGGGTGGTGACGTCATCGAGCGCACCGAGAAAGGCGCTTCGCACGTGTGGGGCACGCTACTCGTGTGGGACCCGCCACATCGCTTCGCAATGAGTTGGCACCCCGGCAGCGCGGGCGAGCAGGCGACGCACTTAGACGTTCGGTTCACAGTAGTGCACGACGGCTGCCTGCTGCGTCTGGTCCACTCGGGTTGGGCCGCACGCGGAGAAGACGGGGCACAGGCGCGCGAACAGTACGACCAGGGCTGGATCACCGTGCTGGCGTGCTTTACGACGCTAGCAACTGCGCCGCGATAGGTATCGTCGCGCTCAAGGACTCTGGCCACATTAGCATTTGTGCGTTCCGCCCGCGGCCAGGCTGACACCTCGGGTCGCGCGGCTATCGCCCGCCACCGCAAACCAGCTCCAACCCCGCCTACTCCGGCATATGCGGCTCGTCGTCCTCCTCCAGCAGGTGCTTGCCGTTCGCGGGCAGGGCGGCAATCATCCGCTCCAACTCTGCGGCATGGCCCCGCTCTTCATCGGCGAAGCGGGTGGCCACGGCGGCTGTCCCGGCATGGGTGCTGCGCTTGGCGAATTCCCGGTAGTAGCGCTCAGCGGCATGTTCATTCGCCAGTGCCAGGGTCATCGCCTGGCGCAGGCTCATGCGGTAATGCAGCGCCTCGTAGCTGGCGGTCTCGGGTGGCTCGGCGTCTGGCCAATCAAACTCCCAGGCCTTCAGTTGCGGCAGGCTCAAGTGACCGGCCAGCTCCGCCACTTCCCGCAGGTGATGCTCGGCCTCCCCCGCCATGCGCCGGAAGAAATCCGCCACCGGGCGGTTGTGGTGAGCGTCCATTGAATCCGCCAGCTCGACGTAGCGCTCCCGGGCTTCCGACTCGAGCTCGAGGGAGTGCGCAAGGAAGTTCGCCAGTTCGCTGTTGGTCGCTGTGGTTGCCATGGTCACACCCTGAAGGACGCCGCCAGTTTACCCAGCGCGGCCTCCTCCGCCGTGGTCGCGCCTTGCGGCGGCCAGGTGGTGCGCCGATCGCGGTAGAGCAGCCCGGTCTGGAAACCGTCCTCGTGCAGGAACTGCTTCGCCGCCTCGTCCGCGTTCGCCAACGGCGGTGCCTGCGACTCGGTGACGATGGCCTTCCAGTCCGTCTGCTCCGGGCAGAAGGTGATGCACTGGGACAGCA
>CAYTDW010000300.1:0-4497 GCA_964436585.1 uncultured Halioglobus sp.
TCTCCCCCGCGCCATACACGTGTATCTTCAGTCGTCCCGCGCTCATTTCATCGACATAGCGCGCAAAGTTTTCAGGACCCGCACCCAGGCCGGGAAAATTTTTGGGCCAGGTGGTAACCAGTTTCCATTGGTACTGACCTGCCTCCAGGGCAGGCCCTGCGGCGACGCTTTTACTCGCTCCGGCCCGCCCAGTGGCCCACAGCGCGATGACCAGCACCAGCGCCGCCACCAGTGCGAGAATAATAAATGGGGTGTAGCGCTGTTCTGTGGTGGCTGCCGCCATGACCTGTTCCTTTTTATCCGGCCGTGCTTACATCAGCTGTAAATTGGCGTACTGCAACACCAGCCACTTACTGCCATCGGTATCGAAATTGACCTGCACCCGCGCACTGGCGCCGCGCCCCTCAAAGTTTAACACGACCCCCTCGCCGAATATCTGGTGGTATACCTGCTGGCCAAGGTTGAGTTCGGTGCCCGGCACCCGCGCCTGCATGATGCTGCTCACGGGCTGTACAATGCTGGTGCGCAAGCGCACCTCCTGGATCAGTTCGGCAGGAATTTCCCGAATAAAGCGCGAGGGCGCATTGAGGGTTTCGCTGCCGTGCAAGCGGCGGCTCTCGGCGTACGTGACCACCAGTTTCTGCATCGCACGGGTTATGCCGACGTAGCACAGGCGACGCTCCTCCTCGAGGCGGCCCGGCTCCTCGATGGACATACGGTGGGGAAACAGGTTCTCCTCCATTCCCGCCAGGAACACCAGCGGGAACTCCAGACCCTTGGCGGAGTGCAGGGTCATGAGCTGCACGCTGTCCTCATGCTCGTCCGCCTGGGCGTCTCCCGCATCCAGGGCCGCGCTGTCCAGGAACTGCTGCAGCGGCGACAGCTCAGCGTCCTCGGCGACAAACTGTTTTGCGGCACTGACCAGCTCCTCGAGGTTTTCCACCCGGGCCTGGCCCTTTTCACCCTTTTCCTTGCGGTAATACTCGAGCAGTGACGATCCCTGTACGACCCGCTCAACCACGTCCTCCAGCAACAGTTCGTCGGTTCCGGTGTCGAGCTCATTGATCAGCGCTGCAAATCCTTCCAGCGCGCCCAGGGCCCGCGCGGGCAGGAGCTTGTCGGCAATTGCCACGGCGATCGCCTGCCACAGGGATATCTGCCGGCTGCGAGCGCAATCGCGCAGGACATCCAGGGTCTTGTCGCCGATACCACGCGGGGGTGTGTTGATAACCCTCTCCACCGCGGCGTCATCGCCCCGGCTGAGGAGCAGGCGCAGGTAGGCGAGGGCGGTGCGTATTTCCATGCGCTCGTAGAAGCGCTGACCCCCATAGATGCGGTAGGGCATCGCGGCGCGAATCAAAGCCTCTTCCAGCACCCTTGACTGGGCGTTGGAACGGTAGAGTATGGCGGCAGAGGCCCGGTTGTTGCCTGCCCCGGTCCACCGCTCGATCTGCTCCACGATGTAGCGCGCCTCATCCTGCTCGTTGAAGCCCGCGTACAGGGTGATGGGTTCCCCGGACTCCCCGGCGGTCCACAACTCCTTGCCGAGTCGGCCCTGGTTAAAGGCGATGACACCGTTGGCGGCCCGCAGGATGGTCTGGCTTGAACGGTAGTTCTGTTCGAGTCGCACGGTTCGCGTTGCGGAAAAATCCTGGGTGAAGCGCTGGATATTCTCGATCTTCGCGCCGCGCCAGCCATAGATCGACTGGTCATCATCACCGACGGCGACGACCGGGATATGCTTGCCGGCAAGCACCCGCAGCCAGGCATACTGGATAGTGTTGGTATCCTGAAATTCATCCACCAGGATCTGGCGGAAGCGGCCCTGGTAATGCTGCAGGACCTCGGGGCTCTTCAGCCACAGCTCGTGTGCCCGCAATAACAGTTCCGCGAAGTCCACCATGCCGCCGCGCTCGCAGGCCTGCTCGTAGGCGCGATAGACCTGCAACATGGTGTGGGCAAAAAAATCACCCGGCGGCGACTCGATATGCGCCGAGCGCAGGCCCTCGTCCTTTTGCGCGTTGATGTACCACTGCGCCTGCCTGGGGGGCCAGCGGGACTCGTCCAGCTCCAGCTCGCGGCACACGCGCTTGACCAGGCGCAACTGGTCGTCGCTGTCCAGTATCTGGAAGTTCTGCGGCAGGCCGGCCTCTTTCCAGTGCGCCTTCAGCAGGCGATGGGCCAGGCCGTGGAAGGTCCCCACCCACATGCCGTGGGCAGAAATATGCAGCATTTCCTCGATACGGCCCCGCATTTCCCGGGCTGCCTTGTTGGTAAAGGTAACCGCGAGAATCGACCAGGGAGAAAAGCCCTCGGCCCGCACCAGCCAGGCGATACGATGCACGAGCACCCGGGTCTTGCCACTGCCGGCGCCCGCCAGTACCAGCATGTTCCGGTTGTCCGCAGTTACGGCATCGCGCTGGGCGTCGTTGAGGGGCGAGAGAATATCAGATACATCCATTGCTGCATTCTAACCAAATTGGCGCCGGGCAACACGAACTGGAGCACCTCGCCGCCGGTGAGGTAATCGCGAGACGGGTCTGCTACTATTCGCGGGATTTTCGCCAATCCACAGGCCGCAACCCGCTATGACCGACGACGACAGCCGCGCCAGGCCCGCGTTCTCCAGAACGGATCCTCTCGATTCCGCGGCTGGCGACCGGCGCCGGGAGCCGGTGTTTACGGACTTCGACGAAGAGGAGGATTACGAAGAGTCCGAGCGGGACACTGACTATGCCTCCGGCTATGGGGAAGAGTCCGACGATGAAGACGATCTGGAGCCACTGGAGGGGGACGATCCCGACCTGCTCTCCTCCGATTGGCAGGTGCTGGGCGCTGCCGGTGGGGGCGCCGGTCGGTCGCGCGACAGCCGTCGTAATCCCTGGGACGTGGAAGATAGCTCCGACCCCGAGGATCCGGAGATCCTGGCGGTCGGGAGGTTCAGCGCAGAGCCCGAGCGGGAACCCTTCGACGGGGAGGATGACTACGAGGAAGAAGATCCGGACGAAGACTGGGACGATGAAGAAACCGATCCGGACGATGATTCGGAAGACTATGAGCCTGAGGGGGAGGAGCACAGGCGGGGCTGGCCCCTGGGCATGGTCATTGTCGGGCTGGTGGCGCTGGGGCTGCTGGTTGCGGGCGGCTACGGCGTGATCCAGCAGCGCGCGGCCGCCGAGGCGGAAATCCGCCAGCTGCAGGCGAGCCTGGCTACCGCAGCCAGTCCCGCCGAGGTCGCCGCCAGCAGGGAAGCCCTGCGGGAAATGGAGCAGCGCAGCCTCAAGGACCAGGCCACTATAGACGCCCTGACCCTGGAAAACCGGCGCCTGAGCGACACGGCGGCGGGCCTTGAGCAGCAGCTGGAAGCCCTGCAGGCGGCCGCCGCCAAACCAGCGCGCGCCGAGTCCACCAGCCCCAGTGCTGTCGCCCCGCAGGCCAGCACAGCAGGCGCCGCGAGCGGCGACTGGTTCGTGAACTTCAGCTCCTACAGTCAGCGCAGCGCTGCCGACAGCTGGGTGAAAAAACTGGCGCCCTCCGCCGGAACAGCCGTGGTTCTCCCCGTTACCCGGGACGGCCAGACGCTTTACCGGGTGCGCGTCGTGGGCCTGGCAAACCGTGCCCAGGCGCAGGAAGTCGCCAGCCAGCTGCAGGCGGCCCACAAGCTGCCGGCACTCTGGGTGGACCGGGAATAGTTTAAGCGGGCGCTCTTGGCAGGGCTGGCCCGTCCTGTTACTGTTTTGCCGTCATCTCCGGGAGGATATTGGTATGAAGAGTTTGAAATTTGCAGTTCTGGGCCTGGTACTGGGAAGCACTGCAAGCATGGCGCAGGACTGTGTGGCGCCCACCGCGCCGCAAATACCGGAAGGCGAGAAGTCCAGCCTGGAGCAGATGCTCGCCGCGCAGAAAGCGGTCAAGGAGTTCCAGGCGGCGAACCTGGCCTACATGAGCTGTCTTGAGCCCTCGGTCACCGCCGCCGAGGCCGCGGCCAAGGATGCCGCCGCCAAGGTTGCAGAAAAGGCTGCCGGCGCTGAAGACGCCGCAAAAGCGGCGAATGCAGGCCTCCTGAAAGCCCAGGAAACCTACAATGCCGCGGTTTCCATGGAAGAAGAAGTGGCGGGGAAGTTCAATACCGAAATCCGCGATTACAAGACCGCAAACCCCGGCTGATGGCGTCACCCTGACCAGCCCGCCAGCGGGCCCCAGGGGGATTTCGAGAAGGCCACCGCAACAATATAGGCGACGACCAGCAGCGCCAACGCGAAGGCGGTCACGCGGACCCGACGGCTTCTGCCAAAACGAAACGCCACCATGCCAAGGCCGATGTAGCACAGCAGGGCGGCGATTTTTGCGCTCAGCCAGGCAAACTCGAAGGGGTTGGCCCGCCATATCACCAGCATGCCGATGGCGGAAGCCAACAACAGGGTGTCCAGGATATGGGGCAGGACCCGGGCCGGGCGCGAGCGCAGGCGCGGGTTGCCGGTGAGCATCCAGTAGCCG
>CAYTDW010000301.1:0-4480 GCA_964436585.1 uncultured Halioglobus sp.
CCCACGGCGCCGAGCACGCCGATGCCCCCCGCCTTGCCGACGGCCACCACCACATCGCGGCAGTGGGTGAAAGCAAAGATGGGATAGTCGATACCGAGACGTTCACACAGGGGATTGCGCATGGGGCTCTCCGGGGGATGGGCAGAAGTGATAGTGGCTCCAGTATTCGCGTCCGCCCGGGGGCGGGCAAGTGCGACTCGATGCCAGCAAAACTGGCGATTTCCGCCAGCGCGGTGCCGCTGCGGCCCGCGGCCCCGGGTGAGAATAACCATATAAAGCTTAGTTATTTGTACACCGCTTTCTTGTTCTTTAAAGTGCTGCCCCCGAAGCGAAAAATGCGACCCATGCAAGCCCTGCAACTGGATTTCGACAGCGTCAACGCCAACCTGCGGCATGCCTGCCCGCAGGAGGTCGTGCGCTGGGCGCTGGGCCTGGGCCGCCGGACCATCGCCACCACCAGCATGGGCCGCAATGCCGCGGTGCTGCTGCACATGGTCAGCGAGGTCGACAAAACCCTGCCCACCGTCTGGGTGGACACTGGCTACAACCTGCGCGATACCTACGTAGTGGCCGAGCGGCTGATCCGCGACCTCGGGATCAACATCCACGTCTACTCCCCGCAGATGACCAGCGAGCGGCGCAACGCGATCATGGGCGGTATCCCCACGGTGGACGAGGAAGAGCGGCACCGGGAATTCACCCGGCAGGTGAAACTCGAGCCCTTCGAGCGGGCCCTGCAGGACTTTGCCCCCGAGGTCTGGCTGACCGGCATTCGCCGGGAGGAGACTGACCATCGCAGGACCCTGGACATCGTTTCCATGGACGGCCGCGGGATTATCAAGGTCGCGCCGATTTTCAACTGGTCACAGGACCAGGTGGAGGACTACATGGCGCAGCACCGGCTACCCAGCTGCCGGCACTACTTCGACCCTACCAAGGTGCAGGACGGCCGCGAGTGCGGCATGCACACGGCAGCCTGAAGCCCTGAGCCCGACAGGCTCCTACCCCATGATCAGGCCGACGCACACGGCCATGATTGCGGTGGCGATGACAAAGCAGCCGATAACGGTGAACAGCTGGCGCATGGCACGCCGGTCCGCGGCGGTATCTTCGGGTGTCAGATGCTGGGTCATGGGATTTCCTCCTTATTGCTCTACTGGCCAGATCCAGGCAAAAAGCGTCGCGCAGCTGCGCCAGGCCCGCATTGATGCAGATCAAACAGCCCGCTCGCAGCAGGGCGACGCTGGCTTATACTGGGTGCTGAGGAGGGGCGTATGGCGTCATCCATGGCGGCCGTTACAGGGCAGATTCCGCGCCCGTGCGTGCGCTGGCGGCGGCTTGCAGCCGCGCTGCTGGTCCTGGCCGCTGCCCTCACCGGCTGTGCCGGCTCGCCGGTGGACAGCGCCACCGTCAGCGGGCTTCCCCCCCTGCAGCTCGCCGACGCGACCCTGACGGTGGCAGACGCCGCCAACCGTGTGCCCCGCGCTGACCTGCTGTCCCTCGACGAGCCCATGCGGCAGTTCGTCGCGCGCTATACCATCGACCAGGCCGACCCGCGCCTGCGGCTGATGTCCCTGCACCAGGCGGTGCGGGGAGCCGGCGGCCTGGACATGCAGTACGACCCCTCTGCCGAGGGAACCGCGCGGGAGGTGTTCCAGCGGGGCTCCGCCAATTGCCTGTCCTACGCCAACCTGTTCGTGGCACTGGCGCGGGAGGCCGGGCTGGATGCCAGCTACCAGTGGGTCGAGGTGCGGCCCCAGTGGAGCCGGGTGGGCGAGCGGGTGCAAATCGCGCTGCATGTAAATGTGCTGGTGCGGCTGCGGGACGGCGCCCACTACATGGTCGATATCGACCCGCTGCCCGCGCGCAAAATGGCGGGAGCCCGGGGATTGACCGACGCCGAGGCCGAGGCCCTGTACTACAACAATATCGCCATGGATGCCCTGGGCCGTCAGGAGCTGGCGACCGCCTGGTATTACCTGCTGCAGGCGCTGCAGCAGAGCCCCGCCAATGCCCACCTGTGGGTCAATCTCGGCGCCCTTTACCGCGCCAACGGCCAGCACCGGGAAGCCGAACAGAGCTACCTGCGGGCGCTGGACCTGGATGGCAGCGAGTACTCAGCCATGACCAACCTGGCGGTGCTCTACGGCCTCGAAGGGCGCCTGCAGGAGCAGGAGTACTGGCTCGACAGGGTCGAGGGGCATCGGCAGGCCAACCCCTATTACCACGCCTGGCAGGGCGATGAAGCGGCAGCGGCGGGCGACTGGCGGGCGGCGCTGCTCCACTATGACCGGGCGGTGGCGCTGCTGCCAAATGACGGCCACCTGCTGTTCAGCCGCGGGCTCATTCATTACCAGCTCGGGGACCTGGATGCAGCCGCCCTCGACATGGAGCGGGCAATCGAGGTCGCCACCCTGCAGTCGGAGATCGCCGATTACCGGCGGCAGCTGGACGTGGTGCGCAAGGCGCGGCTGGCGGGGGCCTGGCTCAGCGCGACGCCGCGCGGCGTTTGGGTCGCTCGACCCGGATATACTGGCGCCGATTCATTTTCCCGGTGAGGGTGGAGAAGCAGTCGCCGATCCGCATCTGCCAGCCGTACTTGCGTCGCAGCGCCTGCAATGCCCGCGCCTCGTCGGCCGGTTGGTCGAGCAGGAAGGCCCGGGTATCCATCCACTCTCCCGTGAGCTTGCCGGACACCGTGCAGGCGGCGATGCGCGCCTCGCTGAAGTTGCGCAGGCGCTTCACCTTGCCCGCTTCCCCTGCCGAGAACAGGTAGTAGTCGTCCCCGTCCGGGGCGAACCAGACCGGCGTGGCGACAAAGTCGCCCGATTTTTTGCGGGTGGCGAAGCTGATGTAGCTGCCACCCTCGAGGGATTCGATAGCGTGTTTTTTCATGTCGGTACCTGCGCGTCTGATCGGTTGTAGCAGCCGGCACTATTAGAGCTGCATTTGGCGACCCCTACAAGGTTTGCAGGGTAACTGCACCGGATCGCGCGCTTGGTGTAGAATCCCCGGCGCCGCTGGCCCTGCAGGGTCGGGTCGGCACACGGTGTGAACGGCGTGTTCCCACTGGAAGAATACCAAGGAGAACTGACGATGTTCCAATTGACCCGCGGCGCGTTTATCCCGGCGCTGATGACCCTTTTGCTGCTTGTTGCGCCGGCGCCGCTGCTGTGGGCCGACAGCAAGGAGACCATAGATACCGGCAGCGTCGTGGCGCTGGAAGAATTGCGCAAGCATTCCGACAAGGCGGGAGAGCTGCTCGACCAGGCGGCCGGTGTGCTGGTCTTTCCCGATGTCGTCAAGATGGGTTTTGGCGTGGGCGGCGAGTTCGGCGAGGGCACCCTGCTGGTACCCGGCAAGCCGACCTCATATTTCACCACCGCCGGGGGCTCTTTCGGCCTGCAGGCGGGCATCCAGAAGAAATCCAAGGTGCTCCTGTTTATGACCCAGGAGGCCCTGAAGAAATTCCAGAACAGCGCCGGCTGGACAGTGGGAGTGGATGGCAGCGTGGCCCTTGCCACGCTGGGTGCGGATGGCGGTATCGACGCGAATACCCTGCAGCAGGCGGTGATCGGTTTTGTGTTTTCCAACAAGGGTCTGATGTACAACCTGACCCTGGAAGGCACCAAGATCACGCGTATCGCCAGGTAGACGCTGATGGCTGAATACACGAGCGTGCAGCGCCTGCTGGCGGGCGCGGTGCCCGTCGGGCAGCAGGTCTGCGTCAGGGGCTGGTTGCGCAGCAAACGCGATTCCAGGGCCGGGATTTCTTTCCTCGCCGTGCATGATGGCTCCTGTTTTGATGCGATCCAGGCGGTGGCGCCCGCAGCGCTTGCCAACTACGAAGCGGAGGTGCTGGGCCTGTCCACCGGTTGCGCGGTAGTGGTCAGCGGCGAACTGGTGGCCTCCCAGGGCCAGGGCCAGAGCGTCGAGATCCAGGCAGCGAGCGTGCAGGTGGTGGGCTGGGTGGACGACCCCGAAACCTATCCAATCGCGAAGAAGCGCCACAGCTTCGAGTACCTGCGCACCCAGGCGCACCTGCGCCCGCGCACCAATACCATCGGCGCCATCACCCGGGTGCGGGCCACCCTGGCCAATGCCATCCACAATTATTTCCACGGCAACGGCTTTTACTGGATCAATACGCCCATCATCACCGGCAGCGACTGCGAGGGCGCGGGGGAATTGTTCCGCGTCAGCACCCTGGACCTCGCCAACCTGCCCCGCACTGCGGCGGGCGCGGTGGATTTCAGCCAGGACTTTTTTGGCGGCGAGTCATTCCTCACCGTCTCCGGCCAGCTCGAGGTGGAATCCTATTGCCTGGCCATGAGCCGCGTGTACACCTTCGGCCCCACCTTCCGGGCCGAGAATTCCAACACCAGCCGCCACCTCGCGGAATTCTGGATGGTGGAGCCGGAAATCGCCTTCGCCGACCTCGCTGCCGACGCCGACCTGGCCGAGGACCTGCTCCGGCATG
>CAYTDW010000302.1:0-4477 GCA_964436585.1 uncultured Halioglobus sp.
CAGTGAGAGGGCACCGTGGCTGCCCGGCTGCCACAGGCCCAGGTCGTCCATGTCGATATCGAGGCGTGCGGGCATGGCCTCGTCCGCGGCGGAGCGCAGCTGCATGCGCGTGCCATTGAGTTCGGCGTGCAGTTGCGTTGGCTGCAGTCGCAGCTGGCTGTCGATACCGGCATGGCCCTCCAGGCGGACGGGGAGCTGGTTGAGCGTACCCCGAAGGTCGGCACCCAGCAGGGACACTACCCATTGCTCGCCGGCAAGTTCGCCCTGCAGCTGCAGCTTGCCTTCGATCCGACCACCGCCATAGTCACTCAGGGGCAACAGGTCGAGGCCACTGGTCTGCAGTAGCGCCGAGCCGCTGAGACCCTGCGCGTAGTCGAGTGCGCCCGAGCCCTGCAGGCTATTGGTTCCTGCGCTGTCCTCCAGGCGCAGATCCTCCAGCTCGATGCGTCCCTGCGCATGACTGCCCGCCAGGCGCAGGTCCAGGGATTCGTATCCCAGGCCACTCACCGTCGCCACCAGTTTGAACTGCTGCTGTTCGAGGGTGCCGTCGGCCTCCAGTTCAAGCGGCGCCGAAAAATGTGTGCCGACCAGCGCCTGGGGCAGCGCCACCAGATCCGCCAGCGCAAGGGTCTGCGCCCAGTCCGCACTGGCTGCAAGCCGGAATGACGGGTTCGGTGCCAGGAGTCCAAGCGACCCGCTGGCCGCCACGCTTACGGCACCGCCGAGCTGCCCCTGCCAGTCCAGGCTGTGCAGGTCGCCGTCGGCCGTGAAAGACAGCTTGCGCTCAAGCAGGTCCGGCCATCCGGCGATTTCGGGCAGTACTCCCTCAGCAGTCAGCGCGAACGGCCAGTTGGCGGAAAAGCCGATATCGCCGCGCAGGCTCCAGCGCCCCAGGGCTGCGGCCCTGATGTCGAGCCTGTCCAGCTGCAATGCAGTGCGCCGCCAGTTGCCACTGAGGCGCAGCTGGTCAAGTGCACCCACGGCGCCATACAGATCCCAGCCACCGGCCTCCAGCACCAGGTCATCCACCACCAGTTCAAACGGCAGACGGATCCGTGGCGGCTGGAATTGCTCAAGCGGGTCGACGCTGCTACGCAGCGACAGTGTCGCTCCCTGCACCCGCGCCCGGGTCACCCTGATGGTAGAGCCGCTTATCCGGGCGCCGCCCTCGATGCTGTCCTGGCGCCACTCGCCGTTCTCCCACCCTACGCGTACGCTATCCACTCGCAGATGCTTTGCCTCCAGCGGCAGCGGAAACTCGAACAGCGCATCGTCCATGGCACTCTCGGGGGGAGCGGTTGCGTCCCCGGGGTCGGGCAATACCGTCACCTCCAACTGGCGCGCATACAGTTGCTGGAAACACACCCTGCTGTACCACAGGCAGGTCGGCGACAACTCCAGGACGATGTCCTGCGCTACCACACGCACCCGTGTGTTACCCCAGGCCAGCCGCTTAATGCGCAGCTCTTTGGCGATATGCCCGCCGCCATACTCCAGTTCGATGGGCAGGATCCGCCCGGCGCTCTCGAGCAGCAGCCGGCTACCCGTTTCAGTCAGGGGCAGGAACAGCACCGCGAACAGCGGCAGCAACAGTCCCCAGGCCAGGAGGCGCCACACCAGCAGCTTCAAAACTCGGCCCCTATATTCAGCACCATGCGCCAGGCGGGATCCTCATCGCTGACGCTGTTGGCAAATTCCAGCCGCACCGCACCCACCGGGGACATATAATGAATACCGAAGCCCGGTCCCAGCTTGAGGTCGAAGTCGCTGGAGTCAAAGGCGTCGCCCGCGTCGATGAACACGGCCCCGCGCCAGGTGGGCTTGAAATAGTACTGGTACTCCAGGGCCGCGGTCACCAGCCGGTCGCCGCCTACCACCAGGGTCTGCCTGCTGCCATCCTCGCGCCGTACCTTGCTCTCATTGCCGATGGACTGGTAGCCGTAAGCGCGAATGCTCTGGGAACCACCGGCGAAAAACCTGAGCGAGGGAGCCAGGTTTACCCGGTCCTCGTCGGCGACAAACACGGCGCCCAGGGCCGAGCGCGCGACCACACGATGCAGGGGTGCCGGCGTAAAGACATAGCTGAAATTGGCGGTCGTCCGCAGCAGGTCGATATCGGAGCCGAAATCCCCGCTACCGCCCTCGACCTGGTAGAGCTGGCTGAATCCACTGCTGGGATCCACCAGGGAGCCGCCGCGCTCGCTGCTGGACACGGCAAAACCGGGCAACAGGTAGGCATTCTCATACCGGGTGTTTTTCAGCTCCCAGGACTCCTGCAGTTCACGCCCGGAAAGGCCGTAAACCCACTTGCCCTTGCGCGTTTTTCGCGACAGCGCCAGCTCCTCCATGCGGCTGTCGGTGCTGCCAAACTGGTCGTTCTCCAACCTGGCCGACAGCCGCAGCACGTCATCGAGTGGGTGGGACAGGGGAATCGTGTAGGTGAACTGGCCGCCGGGATTCACCTGCGAATAGGAGACGCGGGTCTGCTGGCTGTGGCCGTAGCGGTTGAGCAGCGGCGTGCGCCAGACCATGGAGACCCGCTCCTCGGTGTCCGTACTGTAACCCACGCCGACATCGAAACTGTGACGCCGTGCCGGGTGGAGCGTGACCGACAGTGGCACCCTGCGTTCCTGTACCAGCTCGAACCTGGGTTTGATGACTGCGCTGGAAAAATAGCCGGTACGTTGCAGCTGCGCCTGGAAAAAAAGCAGCCGCTCCTGGTCGAAATAGTCTCCCTCATGCAGTGGCTGAAGTTGCTCCAGCAGGCGCGGCGCAAGTTCGGTCGCGCTGTAATCGACTGCGCCAAAAAAGAAGCGCGGGCCCGAGTCATAGTGCAGAACAATCTCCGCCCGGCTGCGACCGACGTCGATCGCCACCTCGCTCGCGGTGAAACTGGCATCAAGATAGCCGCGCTCCTGGCCGAGTGTCAGCAACTGGTTTTTGAATCGCTCGTAGTCGCCGTGGTTGAATACGTCACCCTCCGCGAAGGGTACCCGCTGCAGCAGCTCCTGGAAGGCAGCGTCTGCGGCGGCGGCGCCCTGCAACTGTAGGCTGACACCCCCTATCAGCACCGGCTCACCCGGCACGACCGTTATCTCCAGAACCCATACCGGCTCCTTGCGCTGGAGCCTGGTGCTGATCACGGGCTGGTAGTAGCCCAGTGCCTTGAGGCTGCTTGCCACGCGCTCCTCCGCCGTGGCCAGGAAGTTGGCACGCTGCTGCGCGGTCCGGGGCGGGCTTCCCAGCCAGGCCTGCGCGTTGCCCAGCAGCTGGCCCTCCAGGCCCAGCAGCCTGTACTCCAGCAGCGGTTCGGCGGCCGCTGCCAGCGCCGGCAGGAGCCAGACCAACAGGCACAGGCGGCAGATACTACGCATCGTCAAACCACGCGACCGATGTTCAGTTTCAGGCCTTCTGCGCCGTGCCCCAGACGTTGTAGCCGGTGAATCGCGGGGTGCCAGGCAGGTACATGCTATCCATGTGGGCGATACGAAAACCGCCTGCAATGAGCAAGGCGGGTATGTCCCGGTTCAGGTTGCAGCCACCGAGAATGCTCTTCCAGAATGCATTGAGTCGATCCTGCCATTTGCACACCGCCGGGTCCGGCGCCCTGCCGTGCTCGCAGAAAATAAGGTTGCCTCCCGGCCGCAGGACCCGGCCCATCCCCTGCAGTGCGGCCACGGGGTCCGGGATCGTACACAATGCGTAGGTCACCAGCACCGTGTCGACACTGGCATCCGCCAGGGGAATCTGCTCACCGGGAAGCCCGATGAACTCAACGGCGAAGTCCACATGGGCGGCGCGTTCCCGCGCCAGGGCCCAGGAACGTTCCGAGGGGTCCAGGCCGATAACCCGCTCGACCTTCGCGGGGTCGTAATGGGGCAGGTTGCGACCGGTGCCGATACCGATCTCCAGCACAACCCCGCTCGCCAGGGGCACTACTTTCTCGCGCTGTTTCATAATCGGCCGGGTGCCGCAGGCACAGTTGATTACATGCGGCAGGATACGCTGGTCGTAAAAACCCATGGCTCTACTCCGGAGGTGGCGGATCGGGATTATAGTCTGATGATGTCGGCAAAAATACGCTAAAGTAAACCGATGCAAGGCAGGCGAGACGGCCATGTTCGAGACACTTGAGGTAGGCAAACAGATCAGCGCCAGCGACTTCAGCTCGCTGCAGCAGCGCCTGCGGGAGCGCCTGCTGCAGGCGCAGCTCGACCTGGCCGGCCGGGACTACCCGGTCATCATCGTGGTGGCCGGCCAGGACGGGGCCGGCAAGGGCTCACTGGTACAGCAGCTGAACGAATGGATGGACCCGCGCTGGATTGAAACCAACACGTTCTGGGAGCACTCCGACGAGGAAGAATCACGCCCCTATTTCTGGCGCTTCTGGCGCAGCCTGCCGGCGCGGGGAAAAATCGGTATCTTCCTCGGGTCGTGGTATACCAGGCCCGCCCAGGCCGCGGTCGACGGCCAGATG
>CAYTDW010000303.1:0-4471 GCA_964436585.1 uncultured Halioglobus sp.
GTTGTGCGCACCGTCACCACGAAGCCGGCGTCCACCAGCACCTGCCAGAAGCGGCTTACCGCGTTACCGCTGGGCCGCTGGTAACCGGACTGGGGGAACGCATTGAAGGGAATCAGGTTGATCTTACAGGGAAAGTCCCGCAGCAGCACGGCCAGGTCCCGGGCCTGCTGCGGCTGGTCGTTGACCCCGGCAATCAGTGTGTACTCCACCGTCACCACCCGCTTGCTGTCGCGCTGGGCGGCGATGTAATTGCGGGCACTTTGCAGCAACATGGCGATGGGGTACTTGCGATTGATCGGTACCAGTTCATTGCGCAACTCGTCGTTGGGCGCGTGCAGGGAGATGGCCAGGGACACCTCGCTCACCTGGGCCAGCCGGTCCAGCGCCGGCACCACGCCGGAAGTGCTCAGGGTGACTCGCCGCTTGGACAGCCCGTAGGCAAGGTCCTCGAGCATCAGGTCCATGGCGGCGACCACATTGTCGAAATTGAGCAGCGGCTCGCCCATGCCCATCATCACCACGTTGGTGACGATACGGCCGCTGCCGCTCTGGAAGGCATCGTAGGACTTTATGGCCTGCCAGAGCTGGCCGATAATCTCGGCGGCGCTGAGGTCGCGCTGGAAGCCCTGCTTGCCGGTTGAGCAAAAGCTGCAGTCCAGACTGCACCCCACCTGCGAAGAGACGCACAGGGTGGCGCGCCCGGCCTCGGGAATCAGCACGGTCTCGATCAGCCCGCCGCCATCCACCCGGATGATCCACTTGCGGGTGCCGTCGCTGGAGTCGTGCTGGCTGACAATCTCCGGCGGCCTCACCTCGGCGATGGCCAGCAGTTTCTCCCGCAGGGCCCTGCCGAGGTTGGATATTTCGCCGATATCGGTAACGCCCGCGTGATGGATCCACTTCAGCACCTGCTGCGCCCGGAACTTCTTTTCGCCGATACCGAGAAAGAACTGCTCCATCTGGCGCAGCGACAGTCCCAGCAGGTTGACCCTGGGGACCGGCGGGGCGCTGGCAGTGGCTGGCATCATGGCTCGAGGTTCCGGCGGCGGCGCTCGACTAGCGCTCGCAGATCTCGCTGGCGGCGAAGAAGTAGGCAATCTCCCTGGCGGCGGACTCCTGTGAATCCGAACCGTGCACCGCGTTGGCGTCAATGGAGCTGGCAAAATCAGCCCGAATGGTGCCCGCGGCAGCTTCCTTGGGGTTGGTCGCGCCCATCAGTTCCCGATTCTTCGCCACCGCGCCCTCGCCCTCCAGCACCTGCACGAACACCGGCCCGGAGGTCATGAATTTGATCAGGTCGGGAAAAAAGGGCCGCTGGCGGTGCTCGGCATAGAATCCGCCGGCCACCTCATCGCTCAGGCGCAGCATCTTCGCGGCCACTATGCGCAGGCCGTTGGTCTCGAAGCGCGAGTAGATCTTGCCGACGATGTTCTTGCCGACTGCGTCCGGTTTGATGATGGAAAGCGTGCGTTCTACCGCCATGGGTGGTCTCCTCGTAAGATTGTTGCGGGTATGCGCGGGTGTTGTGGGCGCCGATTCGCCGGCCGCCTTTTACCCGAGCGCCAAAAGCCGCGCAATTATACGGATTTTGGGGACGGGTTTCACCCAGTATTGCCGCCGCCGGGAAGATTGTTTTACTTTTAAATCAGTGACTTGGAAAACAACGACTGAAATAGCGGAATATTACTGCGGCCCGCGCCGCCCCGATCAGGGTGAGGATTTACGCAACTGTTCCACGGCGTGGCGCAGGCGCGCCACCGCGACCTCGACATCCGCGGCGCTGGTGTAGCGGCCGAAACTGAAACGCAGGGCGCTGTGGGCGAGCGCGTCGGGCAGGCCGATGGCGCGCAACACATGGGACGGCTCCAGGCTGGCGGAGGTGCAGGCCGAACCGGTTGAGAGGGCCAGCTCCCTAAGTGATAGCAGCAGCGCCTCGCCCTCAACGCCGCCCACGCTGATGTTGATCGCCCCCGCCAGACGCTGCTCGGGATGGCCGTTGAGGTGGATATCGCCCAGGCCCCGGACCCCGTCCCAGAATTGCGCGCGCAGCGCGCCCAGGCGCAGCTGCTCCACCTGCATTGACTCCATGGCGAGGCGGGCCGCCTCCCCCAGGCCGACAATCTGGTGGGTGGCCAGAGTACCGGAGCGCATGCCCCGCTCATGCCCCCCGCCGTGCATCTGGGCTTCCAGCAGGACCCTGGGCTGGCGCCTGACATAGAGTGCGCCCATGCCCTTGGGGCCGTAGAGTTTGTGCGCCGACAGCGACAGCAGGTCGACCTGCCACTCGCGCAGGTCGATCGGCAACTTGCCGACGCTCTGGGCAGCGTCGGAATGAAACAGCACACCCGCCTGCCGGGTGACGCGGCCTATCGCCGCGATGTCATTGACGGTGCCCAGCTCGTTGTTGGCATGCATGATACTGACCAGCAGGGTGTCGGGACGCAGGGCCGCCGCCACGGCCTCAGGCAGCACCAGGCCATCGCGACCGGGCCTGAGGTAGCTCACCTCGAATCCCTCGCGCTCCAGCTGCCTGCAGCTGTCCAGCACCGCATTGTGCTCGATGCTCGAGGTAACGATATGACGGCCACGCTCGCGGTGAAAGTGCGCCACGCCCTTCAGCGCCAGGTTGTCGGACTCGGTGGCCCCCGAGGTCCAGACGATTTCCCTCGGGTCGCAGTTGAGCAGCTGGGCCAGGTGGCGGCGGGCATCCTCCACTGCCTCCTCCGCCTTCCAGCCATAGACATGGGAGCGGGAGGCGGGATTGCCGAAATTGCCGTCGATGCACAGGCACTGCGCCATTTTCTCCGCTACCCGGGGATCCACCGGGGTGGTCGCCAGGTAATCGAGGTAGATCGGCCCGGTCATTACCCGCTCACTCCTGCGACCATGTGGCGGTTTCGGCACGGCGCCCGCGCACGACCCACTTCTGGGTCTCGGTGAGAATGCCGCGCAGGATATTCAACTCCATCTCGTCCAGCCGCACCCGGCCATAGAGACGCCGCAGGCGCGCCATCAGCTGGCGGGGCGCCGCCGGGTCGAGGAACTCGATCGCGGTGAGGGTCTGCTCCAGGTGCAGGTAAAACCGCTCCAGGTTTTCCAGCGTGCAAAAAGGGGTGTCCCACTGCTCGTCCTCGGTAGCGGGCAGCTGATCCTGTACCAGCAGCATGCGCAGCTCGTAACAGACGATCTGTACCGCCATCGCCAGGTTGAGGGAGCTGTAGGTGTCGGACGTGGGAATATGCAGGTGCAGATTGCACAGCTGCAACTCCTCGTTGGTGAGGCCGCGATCCTCGCGCCCGAACATGATCGCAACCTGCTCCCGGCCGCAGACAGCATCGATGCGCGCCGCGCACTGCCGCGGATCCAGCAGGGGCCAGGGGATGCGGCGCTCCCGGGCGCTGGTACCGACCACGAACTGGCAGTCGCCGATGGCTTCCTCGACCGTGGCGGTGATCACCGCGCTATCGAGCAGGTCGCCCGCTGCCGCCGCGCGCCATACCGCCTGTTCATCCGGGAATTTTTCCGGCGCGACCAGGTACAAGCGCGTCAATCCCATGTTCTTCATTGCCCGCGCAACCCCGCCGATGTTGCCCGGGTGGGTAGTGTTGACCAGTACGATGCGGATGTTGTCGAGGTTCATGCTTGCCCGTGGGCGCGTCAGGGCGCGGGATTATAGCAGTATCGGTCTGGTCGAGTAAGCGGCGCGCTTTGGGTACCCTATGATGAACGCAATCATCGTTGTGCTTACTCTCGACGTGACGGCTATGGGATAGTCCCTCTCGGGACACGCCGTAAATCCGTCCATGGAGGCTCGCTGCAGCCATCCATGGCTGCAGACGGTCCCGAGCTGGACTATCCCATACCCGCCACTCCTTCCGTGCTCGTCAAAAAGTGGCGCAGTACTATCGATCCTCCTCCAGATTTCAAGCTAAGAAGACGAAATCAACAGAACGGTACCAGCAGTGGATGTCGGATATACGTACTTGGGACCGTCTGAGGCCATGGAGAGCCCACCCCGCTGTATCGGGTGTGGCCGAAGCGAGCCTACATGGACGTACTTGCGGCGTGTCCCGAGTACGTATATCCGGCAGCCGATGCGCGACAAGCAAGAGAACGCCTTCAAGACCACAAGAAAATCAACTCAAACAATGCAGCACAAGCAACCTTACTTGAGCCCAAACGATGCTGCTATAATCGCGCGCCTTCCGCCAGCCAGCCAGGACAACAGCATGGAACCGATGATCACGATAGCGCTGCGCGCCGCCCGCAAGGCCGGTGAGAACATCGTGCGCGCCTCCGATGATCTCGAGCGTTTCGAAGTCAGGTCCAAGGGCATCAACAACTTCGTATCCGATGTCGATATCGCCGCCGAGAAGGAAATTATCTATCACCTGCAAAAGGCCTACCCCGACCACGCCATCCTCGGGGAGGAAACCGGCCTGACCGGCAGCGAGGACGCCCCCTACCGCTG
>CAYTDW010000304.1:0-4446 GCA_964436585.1 uncultured Halioglobus sp.
GGCAAGGCCAACCCGCTGGCGACCATCCTCTCGGTGGCCATGATGTTGCGTTATACGCTGGCTTGCCCGGCGGCGGCGGATGCGATCGAGCAGGCGGTCAGCGCGGTGCTGGACCAGGGCCTGCGCACCCCGGATATCCATAGCGCCGGTATGCAGTTGGTGAATACCAGCCGGATGGGGGGCGCGGTGGTAGCGGCCCTGCGGGCCTGACGGGACAATACGAGACAACACGGCAAAACAGAGGAAGTAAGATGAGCAAGTTATACGACGTGGCAGTGGTGGGTGCGACCGGGGCGGTGGGGGAGGCCATGATCTCCATCCTGGAGGAGCGCAAGTTCCCGGTGCGCAATCTCTATCCCCTGGCCAGCAGCCGCTCCGCCGGCAAGACCATCATGTTCAACGGCAAGTCCATCAGGGTGACAGACCTGGCCGAGTTCGATTTCAGCCAGGCGCAGATCGGCCTGTTTTCGGCCGGTGGCAGCATTTCGGCTGAGTTTGCCCCCACGGCGGGCGCTGCCGGTTGCCTGGTGATAGACAACACCTCCCACTTCCGCCAGGACGAGGATATCCCGCTGATCGTGCCCGAGGTCAATATCGAGGCACTGGCGGGCTATACCCGGCGCAATATCATCGCCAACCCCAATTGCTCGACGATCCAGATGCTGGTGGCGCTGAAGCCCATTTACGACGCGGTGGGTATCGAGCGTATCAACGTGGCCACCTACCAGGCGGTCTCCGGCACCGGCAAGGAGGCGATCGAGGAACTGGCGGGCCAGACGGCGAGGCTGCTCAATGGCCAGGAGATCCAGTGCGAGGTCTATCCCCGGCAGATCGCCTTCAACGTCATCCCCCATATCGACACCTTCCAGGATAACGGCTACACCCGGGAGGAAATGAAGATGGTGTGGGAGACCCGCAAGATCCTGAATGACCACTCGATCCAGGTGAACCCCACCTGTGTCCGGGTTCCGGTCTTTTTTGGCCATTCGGAGGCGGTCCATATAGAAACCGTGGAAAAAATCAGCGCCGAGCAGGCCCGCGCCCTGTTGGAAAGGGCTCCCGGGGTCACCGTTATCGATGAGCGCAAGGACGGCGGCTACCCCACGGCGACCGCAGAGGCCGCCGGTCGGGACCCGGTTTATGTGGGCCGGATCCGTGAGGATATCTCCCATCCCCGGGGCCTGGATCTGTGGATCGTGTCCGATAATGTGCGCAAGGGAGCTGCTCTCAATAGTGTGCAAATTGCTGAAAGCTTCATAACAACTTACCTTGATTAATGCTGGTACATCACTGATACTTGAGCGTAATTCGGAATATTCAGAGTGCACGGAGGCACCATCCAGCGCTGTTTTTCTTCAGCAGCGCCAGCGTCTGTAGGGGCAATTTGCAGGCGTCGTGCCAGTTATATTCCGAACCAGTTGCCGGACCTTGGGGAGGCCGGTGTGGGATGAAGCAGGAAAAATAATTAGGCATCTGTATGGATCGAAAGATTGCTGCTGTAGTTTTTTCACTGGGGTGTGTTCAGGCAAGTTCGGTGATGGCACTGGGTCTCGGGGAGATGACCCTCGGCTCCTTTCTCAACGAACCTTTAAGAGCGCATGTCGACCTGCTCGATCTGGGCGGGCTGCACGAAGATCAGATCAGGGTCCGCCTGGCCACCCCGGAAGATTTCAAGCGCATGGGCGTGGACCGTGCCTATTTCCTCACCAGCCTCAGTTTTCACGTGGAAATCGATGACAGTGGGCGGGGCCGGATTGTCGTTACCTCGGAAGAGCCGGTGCTGGAACCCTACCTGGATCTCATCGTGGAGGCCCGCTGGCCTTCCGGTCGCCTGTTGCGCGAGTACACCGTACTTGTAGACCCCCCGGTTTTCGATCAGTCGACGCCTGTGGTATCCGCCAGTGCGCGGGTGGCAGAAATCAGCGGCGAGCCCGAGCCCGCAAAAAAAAAGCAGGAAGTGGTCGCGACGACGGGCACCCGGGTTGATATAAGGCAGTCGCAACTGGCGCCGGGGGAGATGCCCAACCGCGCCTACAACGCCGATACCGCCCCCTCGCCGGTACCGGGTACTCGCTATATGATTCACCGTGACGACACCCTGTGGCGGATCGCCTCCCGGGCTCGCCCCGGCAATGCCTCTGTACACCAGACGATGCTGGAAATCCAGCGTCTCAACCCCGATGCCTTTATCGGTGGCAATATCAACCTGATCAAGTCCGGCTACATCATCTACCTGCCCAGCGAGAGCGATATCAGCTCCGGCAGCCAGCCCGAGGCGGTGGCGGAGGTGCGCAAGCAGAATGAGGATTGGCGGCAGGGCCGCCCGTCCAGCACCAGCGGACCCTCGCTGCGTATTTCCGCTGAGCCGCAGGACGCGGCGGCAGCGGCAACCGGATCAGCTGCACCGGCAGTGCCCGCAGCGAGCGGCGCAGCCAGCCCGGAAACTTCAGTGGCAGCCGGCACCGATGCCACTGAACTCCAGCAGCGCCTGGCCTCGATGGAGCAACAGGTAGAAACGCTGCAACGTATTGTCGATCTGAAGGATAGCCAGATAGCCGCGCTGCAGCAGGCGGTCGCCGGAGGCACGACGCCGGGCGCTGCCGCGGTACCGGGTGAGGCGAGCGCGGCGCCCGCAGCGGTGGTTGAAGGCGAGCCCCTTGCTGCGGGCGAGGGCACTGCTGCGGTGGAGGGTGAAACCGAGGTACCCGCCGCAGGTGGCACGGTAGCGGAAATCCCGGCGGAAGCTGCTGCGGAAATCCCGCTGGAAGCTGCGCCGCAAACCACCCCGGGCCTTGCGCCTGAAGCGCCTGTAGAAACCGCCGGGAGCGAACCGGCCCCGGTGGTGGAAGAGCCGGCGCCGGTCGAACCAGCAGTCGTCGCGCCGCCCGCTGGCGCGCCCGCGGAGTCACCGGGCTTTTTCAGCAACCTGTGGTTGTGGCTGGGCGCCCTCGTGCTGGGCGTACTGGGCATATTCTACCTGCGCCGCCGCGGGCGAGGAGATGAATCAGCCGAAGCAGAGCCGCTGGCTCTCCGGGACGTATTTGCCGACGTTGAACTGAAGGAGCAGGCGCTGGACGTCGAGGATGTCGCCGAGCCGATACAGGAAGTTGCCGCCCAGAAGCCCGGCCAGCGTGGCTACGGCCAGCGCAAGCATGATGAATACGTCTCGGATGATGTCAGCGATGCGCTCGCCGAAGCAGAAATCTATATTGCCTACGGGCGTTTCCCCCAGGCTATCGACCTGCTGAAAAACGCGCTTGTCAATGATCCGGATAACGCCGGCTACCGGTTGAAGTTGCTGCAACTGTATGTGGAAACCGGCAACCGCTCCGCCGCGATGCAGCAACTTGCCGAGCTCGAAACCATCGGCGACAGCCAGAGCATCGCTGCCGCCCGCGCCGCCCTTGAAGGTCGCACCGAGCCCGCGGCGCGGGAGAGCTTCGCCACCGAAGGCAGCCAGCGTGACACCGACTTGCTGGCTGACCTGGGCGACTCCCTGGAGTCCGATTTCAGTGGGCTGGAGATCGAGGATTCAGGCGCCGGCGATTACGAGGACGAACTCGACCTCTCCGCCGATTTCGAAGACGCCGAGTTGGCGTCAGGTCGCACTGAGGAGGATCTGGTCTTCGCCGCCGAGAGCAGTGGGCTGTCCACCAAGCTTGATCTTGCCCGTGCCTATATCGATATGGGTGATGAAGACGGCGCCCGCCAGATCCTCGAGGAAGTGGCGGCCGAAGGCAACGAGGAAATCCAGGCCGAGGCGCGCGCTTTACTAGAGCGCATTGGCTGACACTCGCGCGCCATTTGCGACTGTCCCGTTGCCTGCGGGCAGCCGGATCGCCTGTCGTGTGGAGTACGATGGCAGCCGCTATAGCGGCTGGCAGATCCAGCCCCATCTGGCGGTGGACACCGTCCAGGCCACCCTTGAAGCAGCGCTCTGCGCGGTTGCCGATGCGCCCGTGAGGGTGGTCTGCGCCGGGCGCACTGACACCGGGGTGCATGGCCATGGCCAGGTGATACATTTCGACGCGCCGAGTGAGCGCAGCGCCAAGGCCTGGGTGCTGGGTACCAATTCCAGGCTGCCTCCCGATGTGCGGGTGCACTGGGCGGTGGAGGTTCCCGCAGACTTTCACGCGCGTTTCTCCGCCCTCGCGCGCCGCTACTGCTATATCATCGCTGATACCCCTGTGCGCCCCGCGCTGCTGGGTGGCCAGGTCAGCTGGCAGCGCAGGGCATTGGACCACGGGGTGATGCACGAGGCGGCGCAATCATTGCTGGGAGAGCGGGACTTTTCCGCGTTCCGGGCCGCCACCTGCCAGTCCAGAGGACCCATGCGCAATGTTCACTCCCTGGATGTCAGCAGGCGCGGTGACCTGGTGATCATCGACATCAAGGCCAATGCGTTCCTGCACCACATGGTGCGCAATATAGCGGGCTCGCTGATGG
>CAYTDW010000305.1:0-4445 GCA_964436585.1 uncultured Halioglobus sp.
GTACATTGCGCACAGCTTGGGTTGGTCGAAGCCGGTCTGGTATTTGTTCGCGGCGATCATGACGTTGTAGTCGGCGGTGTCGAAGGCATCGGCCAGGTCGCGCCCTTTC
Organism: uncultured Halioglobus sp.; assembly: GCA_964436585.1. Taxonomy (GTDB): domain Bacteria; phylum Pseudomonadota; class Gammaproteobacteria; order Pseudomonadales; family Halieaceae; genus JARRPM01. The sequence goes on from CAYTDW010000305.1 coordinate 110, forward strand.
AAACCAGGATTCAACAGGCTGCTGGTTTCGGTCACGTCCTCCGGGATCACCTCATCGGCCGGCACGGTGCCGGAGAAAGCCACCATGGGGTGCACATCGGAGTAGCCCTTGTCGGCCACGTACTGGCGCATGGCCAGGGCGTAGCGCACCGCCTCCTGGCGGCTGCCGGTCACCACCATGGCTTTGGCCTGGCCGTCCAATAGGTGCCGGACATGTTCGCGGAAGTGCTCCACGATGACCTCCACCCGCTGGCTGATGTTGTAGGGGTGCAGGCGGACCCAGCGCGCCAGCTTGACGGAGGCCTTGCGGGAATCCACCTCGGTATCATCCCCGTGGGGATGTGACAGCTTCCAGGCGGTGTTGTAGGTGACGTAGCGCCGTAGCACATCGAGGATGAACCCCTCCTCGATCGCCTGGCGCATGGAGTACAGGTGGAAGGCTTCCGGCAGGTTGTCCTTGCCGGGCGGTAGATCGGGATTCGGCGGCCTGCCGAACAGCTCCAGGGTCTTAGCCTTGGGGGTGGCGGTAAAGGCGTAGTAACTGATCGTCTCGCTGGGTTTGCGCGACTGCACGGCGGCATCCAGTAAGTCCTCGGCACTGACCTCATCGCCCTCGGGCCTGTCGGCGCCCAGGATGGCCTTCAGCTTGGTGGCGGAGGAGCCGGTCTGGGAGGAGTGGGCCTCGTCGGCAATGACGGCGTAGCGGCCACTGGCGAGATCCGGGTACTTGTCCAGGGCATCGAACAGGGCGGGGAAGGTCTGGATGGTGACGATGATAATGCGTGTCTGACTGGCCAGGGCCTCGGCCAGCTGTTCCGACTTGCTCTGGTTGCCGATGTCCCGGTTGATGGGCCGCACCACACCCTGGGCGTGCTCGAACTGGTAGATGGTGTTCTGCAGCTGGCTGTCCAGCACCGTGCGGTCGGTCACCACCACCACCGAGTTGAACAGCTTGTTGCCGCTGTCGTCGTACAGGGACGCCAGCTGGTGGGCCACCCAGGCGATGGAGTTGGACTTGCCGGAACCGGCGCTGTGCTGGACCAGGTACTTGTGGCCCGCTCCCTCCGCACGGGTGGCCTCCAGCAGGCGGTTCACCACCTGCCACTGGTGATAGCGAGGGAAGATCAATGCCTCCCGAACCTCTCTGGTGCCGTCGAAGTGCGGTATCTCCTGCCGGTCCAGGTGCAGGAAGCGGCCGAGGATATTGAGCCAGGCATCCTTGTGGAATACCTCCCGCCACAGGTAGGCGGTGGCGTAGGCACTGCTGTCGGGTGGCGGCGGGTTGCCGGCGCCGCCCTCCAAGCTGCCCTGGTTGAAGGGCAGGAAGTAGGTCCCCTTGCCCTCCAGCTTGGTGGTCATGGCCACCTCGGCCTGGCTAACGGCGAAGTGCACCAGGGCGCCGCGTTTGAAGGTCAGCAGTGGTTCCGGCTTACGGGTGACCGGATCCTTCGGCGGACGATCCTGGCGGTACTGCCGTTTGGCATTCTCCACCGACTGCTTGAACTGGCTCTTGAGTTCCAGGGTGGCCGTGGGTATGCCGTTCACAAACAGCACCAGGTCCAGACGGGGGTTGTACTCCCCCTCCCGGGCATGGGGTGAGTAGGACACCTCCTGCACTACGCGCAGGCGGTTGGCCCCATAGCGGGCCTGGGCCTCGGGGTTCATGCCGTGGTCAGGGCGAAAGCTGCACAGGTCGATCTTCACGCCCGGTACCTTGAAGCCATGGCGCAGCACCCCCAGGGTGCCATGCCGGTCCAGCTCCCGGACCACGGCTTTCACCAGGGCGCCAGCGGGATCCTGGGGGTTGTTCTTGCTGAACTTCTGCCAGCGGTCCGGGTAGGCCTCCTGGATGAAAGCCAGCAGGTCTTCTGTATAGAGGGCGGTGGTGCGGTCGTAGCCACTGGCCGGGCCTGTCAGCCAGCCGTCAGCCACCATCTGGTCGATGATGTCCTGCTGGAATTGTGTCTCCCGGCTATCCGCCATCCCTGAGCCCCGATTGTTCTTGTTGGTTGGTCAGGTAAAGGTATGGCATGGCGGATCTCGGTGCAAACACAGATACCAGTTCCGCCATGATCCCCAATGGTGATCGCATTTTGGTTCAACCACTGGAACGTGAGGGCTCAATCGGCAGCTGGCCTCGGCGAATGCGTGGGAGACTTTTCTCTTTGAGGATGGCCACTAACTCCAAAATTCCGAACTGCCAGTGACATTTGGCTGGCTGGCGATAAATCAGGTCATCAGCAGCTGTGAAGTCATCGATATTGCAGCCCCTACTACCAGCCAGACCAACCGCTCTAATATACCGAGAACCCTGCCGCTGGGACTCATTGAGCGTAGGGTAGATTGCCATTCTACTAGTGCAACCGCCCCGGCAGGACTGATCTGCGCGTTCAAAAACTGGGGGCCATCGAGGTTTGATGCGTCGACCGCCCGAATCAGGCCCAGGTCCACCAACTGCCTCACGTGCCCGATACTCACACCAGAGGTTGTAGAATCCACCCGGCCCACAATTTCGCCTGCAAAATGGCGGAGGCAATCACAGTAATCTCTAAGGGGTTCAGCGGACATAATAATCCTCTCGCTGGCGTTCGTTATCCAGGGCACTAATCTGTTGGTCTTGCCATTCACCATAGGTCTGTCCGGTCTCCTCCACCTTCCACTGAGTTCGTCCATTTGCCGCCCTCCCCGAAACGACAGCTGCAGCAGCACTGGGACTGGAGAACATCTGGTCAGCGGTGAAATGCAAAGAACCGGATGAATGCGGTGCAAGCACACCGTCTTCACCCAGTTGCTCATACAGGTCGCGATACGTGTGGCTATTCGGGGACCAGCTGGCTCTGGCAAGACTGCCGGCCAACACGAAGAACTCCCCATTAACCTCCTGCGCACGTGCGTGGATCTTGTGCTTGGGGATGTCCAGTACGAAAACGGGGGACTCGGTCGAGGCCGTGACTGCTCCTGCCGGTGCCGACTTGACTGGTTTACTGGTATCCCGCAGGAAGTCGAAGCCAAGGACGGGGAGCACGGTACGGATCTGTTCAAGAAAGAAAGCCATATCCGCAATGTCCGCCTCCGGCAGGCTGCCGTAGTCGGCGGCGGTGCCGTTGAGCAAGGTGCACCGGGCCACCTGTTTGGCGTTGACGATCAACAGGCTCTCCAGGTGCTTCACATGGGCCTTGGTGAGGTTTTGGTCCTTGCTGGTCACCAGGCACACCTTTTCCCAGAAGTCCTTGCCACCCTGCTCCTCGGGCTTGTTGTGCTGCTTGAGGCGCTTGCCTACGTCGTCCGACTCACCGATATAAACCAGTGGGCGAAAGCTGTTCTCCGGGTCCGGCCCCACCAGGAAGTAGATACCGGTGCGGCCCACCTCAGGGCGCTGTACCAGCTCGCTCAGCTTGGAGCGCGGGCCTGTGAGCACGTGGCCAGTCCAGTTCATGATCTCGGCGGTGAGCAAACCGTTGGGGGTGCCGTCCACAAGGAACAGACGGATGCTGCGGTCCTGGCTGATGTTAATGGTCATGGTTTGGCGTCCCTGCCGTCAGGCGTAGCTGGCGGGCCGCTCGGCCGCCTGCAGGTATTCGTCGTTGTTGCTGACTTCGACAGGCTGCCAGTTTCGGACGTCGATCTTACCGGTGACGGCGGCGGAGATCAGGGTGGAGCGGCGCTCTCGTAGCAATCCAATACTTGAGTTGGCCACCTCCAGCAGTCCATCGTACATCTTTTGATTGCCTGTCAGGTACTGCAAAACCAACTGCTGCTCTTCAACTGGCGGCAGTGGGATAGTCAGACTCATGACATTACTGGAAGATATCGATGCCAGATTGGTGCTCTGTTTCGAAGTCAAATAGAAGTATGCTCGCGCCGACTGAGTCTGTGTGTATGCCGCCAGCCATTCGGCTGAAAGCAGGTCATTCGGCCGAATTGCAAATACATGATTTTGATGTAGGCAGGGTGAAATCTGGCCTGCCCAAACCGTACCACGACCGAGCTTATCGTTGTCGCCGCCCTCGTTCATGAGTACGTCGCCGGGCTGTAACCGGTATCTATCGACCTCGGAAGCCAGTACGGATATCTCCTTCACCTCAATCAAATCTACAAATCCATCCTGAACGTTTGCTACTCGAAGATAAGGTAAATTCACCGTGTCTTGTCCGGCATAGTCCTTCCCCTTGGCAATACCTCCTTGTATGGTGGCGTACCATCGAAGTGAACCAACAACCCAATGCGCCGGCACCTCCCCCAACCACTCCACCCCGGAGTCCTTCATGGGCACACTGGCATCCAGCCCCTTGGTGACGGCGTGGGAGATGACGGCCTGGCGCTTCTCCTTCAGCAGC
>CAYTDW010000306.1:0-4429 GCA_964436585.1 uncultured Halioglobus sp.
CCAGGTATCAGCCATCGTGGTGGTGGATGACAAGACCCGTAAACTGAAGAAAGTGATCAAGGACAAGCGCCTGATCACCCCGACCGGCAAGTTCAACGTCCACAATACCCGCAAGGATATCTACTGATCGCAGCCACTCATCGCAACAAAAGGAGTAGTAACGAAAACGGCGCCATTGGCGCCGTTTTTGTTGCCGGGTCGCCTACCAGTCAAGCGACAACTTCATCGCTACGCTGCGCTCGGCGCCGTAGAGGTTCTCGGTTGAGGCGATGTATTCCTTATCCGCCAGGTTGAACAGGTCCACCGATAGCCGATATTGGCTTTCCTTGCCCAGGTCCATGCCGGCGGAGAGGTTTGCTGTTACCCAGCTGGACTTTTCCGCCAGCCCATCGCGCACGGTTCCCGGCTCCTCCAGGTCCGAGGAGGATTCACCGCGGAGGTAGAAATCCGTCCACACCGCGGGCACTGACATGAGCACACCCTGCCAGCGCAGGCCAATCCTGCCACTGAGATCCGGCACCGCGGTATTCCAGGTGGAAAACTCTTCGTACTCGATCTTGCGTTTCATCCAGGTCAGGCTGGCGTAGGGCTCAAGGCCCTCGCTCAGGCCGCCATAGGCCACAAACAACTCCACCCCATGGGCATTGGACTCGCCCACGTTCTGGTACAGGCGATCACGCCGCCCCGGGCAGTTGTCCTCCGGGGTACAGGCAAGGTGGTGAATGTAGTCATCCGACTCAGTGTAGAACAGCGTGCCATCCAGCGTGAGTTCGGTACGCTGCAGGCGCAGGCCGAGGTCGTAATTGACCGATGTTTCGGGACTCAGGCCGGCGTCGGGATTGACGAAACTGGAACCGGCGTAGGCGCCCGTCGCCAACTGGGTCAGGGAGGGGTAGACATAGCCCTGGGAAACATTGGCCCGCAGGAAAACGTCATCGCTTGCTGCCCACACCAGCCCCAGTGCACCAATCGTTTTCTGGTCGCTGTCGAGCTCGCCCGGGGTGAGGCTTGCCCGGTCGGTATAATCCAGTTTGCCATCAACATAGTACTGGCGCAGGCCGGCGGTGAGCGACAGGCGATCGTTGATTTCCCAATGGTCCTGGGCAAACCAGGCCCAGGTCTCGATACTGGCCCTGTCGCTGATTACTTCGACGCCGGTGGGCGCTATCGAAGGCGTCCAGGAGACCGTATCAACGTGCCGGGTCTGGTCCACGTCATCATTCAGGTACTGCAGGCCGGCAATCAGCCTGTGGCCGCCCAGGGGCTGGAAGTCCAACTGCAAGAGGGCGCCGTCGGTATCCAGAGTGCTGTAGTTATTGATATCCCTGCTGTACCAGACCGTTTCAGTATAAGTGTAGAAGTGGCGGTCATTCTGCTGCTGAAAGGCGTTGGCCGACACGCTTTGCAGCCAGTTGCTATCAGTATCCCAAACGTAGAAAAGCCCGTGTTTGTCGCGGTCCCGTCTGGGCGACTCCACATAAAAATCGGTAAGAGGATAGGTTGTCCTCACCTCCTCCTCGACGTAAGCCCCACTGCTGCTCTCATAATTTTCATAGGTGTATTCCAGGCGCTGTGCGCCAAAGTCCCGCCCGGCGTAAACGTACACGCTGTCGTTATTGAAGCCGGTATTGTCCATGCTGCCGGCAGGGGTGGAGCGGTCCTCATGGTCGCTCTTGGCACCGGCCACGCGGTATTCAAAGCCGTCCACATTCCCATACAGGCTGGCAAAGCTATTGTAACCGTCCGTGGCGCTGTCGTAGCCGCCCTCCACCGATGCCTGCAGGGGCTCGGTGCCGCCTTTTTTGGTGATAAAGTTCACCACGCCGCTCAAAGCCTGCGAGCCGTAGAGCACGGAACCGGAACCGCGCATCACCTCGATCCGCTCTACCATGGCGGGGTTCAGGCTCAGCGGTGTGCCAACCTCGTAGTGGTCGGTGACCTCCTGGCTGTTGACCAGGATGGCAGTGCGCCGCGACTCCTCCCCTCGAATGCGGATTCGCCCCAGCCCCGGCTGTCCGGAATCGGTAACCTGTATGCCGGGCAGGTCACGCATGAGTTCTGCCAGGCTGGGCGCGGTCGCCCGGGCCAGTTCCTGCTCACTGATAACACTCAGGGAAGCAGGGCTTTCAAGAATGCGCTGCCGGGTCCGGCTCGCCGTCACCACGACCTCTTCGAGTACGCCTGACGCTCCAACGGCGCCGGGTGTGGCCCGTACCGCGCCGGACGCTGTCGCAAGTACGGCCATGGCGAGCAGGCTGCGAGGTAAGGTACAGATTTGCATTTGAGGTCCCCTGGAATTTCACAGGCATTTTAGAGTAATCGCAGAAACAACCGTTGATCTGGCGCAGGTTTGCGCGACACACGTTGATCTGTATCAACGAGCTATTTCGGCATAGACGTATCCTTTTCATAGTACGCCACTGAGGCGAATGATGGGGATGCGATATGCAACAATTGAAACACAGATTGATATCCGCGGGGCTATTGCTGGCGGCCGGGGCACACCCCGGTTGGGCAGATGACAGTTTTACCGGTGATCTGGTTGAGGCCGTTCGCGGCGGCAAAGTCGGGCTGGATTTTCGCTATCGTTTCGAGGGGGTGGACCAGGATGACTTCAGCAAGGACGCGGAGGCCTCGACGCTGCGTTCCCGTATCACCGCCACTTCCGGCTCCCTTTACGGGTTTACCGCACTGGGCGAGGTCGATAATGTCACGGTTATCGGCTCAGATCATTACAACTCGACCGTCAATGGCGAGAGCCAGTATCCTGTAGTCGCCGATCCGAAAGGCACCGCGGTCAACCAGGTTTACCTCAAGTACACCGCGGATTCCGCCAACGGGATCTACGGCCGGCAGCAGATCAATTACAGTAACCAGCGCTTCGTCGGTGGTGTGGCCTGGCGCCAGAATGAGCAGACATTCGATGGCTTTCGTGCCAATTGGCAGGCACTGGAAAGCGTGAACCTCGATTACAGCTATGCTTACCGTGTCCACCGCGTGTTCGGACCGGACGATGGCACCAATCCGGCGGAATTTGACGGCGATAACCATTTCCTCTACGTGGACTGGAAGGTTGCCGAGGGCCATAACATCGGTGCCTTCGGCTACTATATCGAGGTCGACCCGCAGCACAGCTTTCCTGCCGCCAAAACGCTGAATAATTCCAGCCAGACCCAGGGGCTGGAATACGTGGGCAAGATATCCGCCCTGAACCTGAGGGCGGCTTATGCCACCCAGTCAGATGCCGGGGACAGCGAACTGGAATACGATGCTGATTATTACCTGCTGGAACTGGGGGGCCAGCTGGCCGGTGTCGGGCTCAAAACCGGCTATGAAGTTCTCGCGGCCGGTGACGGCACCGGCTTCGCCACACCTCTGGCCACGCTGCATAAATTCCAGGGCTGGGCTGACAAGTTTCTGAGCACTCCCGGCGATGGTGTAGAAGATCTGTATTTAGGCCTCGATGCGGCGGCGGGACCCGTCAAACTGGCGGTGGTATACCATGATTTCCAGGCCGAAGACTCCAGTGAGGATTTCGGCAGCGAGATCGACCTGTCAGCTACCTGGCCGGTTAACGAATATTTCACCACGGAGTTGAAATTTGCCGGCTTCAGCAGTGATAGTAACCGCTACTCAGACACCGACAAAGTCTGGCTGACACTGCAATTCAAGCTCTGACATTTCTCCCCGGGGCGACCTTGGGGGGGAAATCGACCTGGACCTCAAACCGTGGACCATCCCGACCCCGCGTATGACGAGCTTGCGTCTGTTTCCATAATTACGTATTCTATTACGTATATTTATGGAGGTACTTATGAAAGTATCTATGGCAGAGGTAAACAAAAAGGCCAATCTGATTATCAACCAGGTTGCCGAAAGTGGTGAGGTGGCCATCATCCTGAAGCACGGGAAGCCCATCGCTGAGATTCGACCTGTTTTCTGTGATGATTCCAAGAAAAAGGCCCTGGCGCACCTGGCCAATATCAAGCCGATCAAGGTCAGGAAACCGGTAGCTCAGGTTATCGAAGCTGGTCGGAATCGTGGCGTTTGAGTCTATTCAGACAGGGGAACTGGCCTCGGAAAAAGCCCTGGTCGTCGATAACAGTGTGATGATGCGCTGGTTATTCGACGATGGAAGCCCCTCAGATCGGCGATACGCGGCGAGAACCCTGAGTTACATCAAGGAAGACAATCCCAAAGTCCTCGTTCCCTACATATGGGTCTACGAATCTTCTTTTGTGGTCAATTACTATGTCGGCCAAGGGAGCCTGGACGGTAGCGAGGCGGTAAGCCATTTGGAATCGTTATTTGATATCTGTACTGTCATTGCTGGTCGCGAGCCCCCCACTACACTTTTTGAGTTCTCGAGAGCTTATGGGGTTTCCACCTATGACGCAGCTTATCTGATACTGGCGCGTGCCCAGAATAG
>CAYTDW010000307.1:0-4422 GCA_964436585.1 uncultured Halioglobus sp.
TTGACGAACTCCAGCTCACCGATCACCTGTATCTTGTCGTCGCCACCGGCGAGGTGGTCGCCGACACATTCGACGAAATCCGGCTCCGTGTCGTAGTCGCTGGCGTGGCGCCGGCCCAGTATCACCACCGTGGCGTTGCCGATGCCGTTCTCGGGTTTGTTGTACACCATCTGGTCCACGGTGGCGGTGACGCAGCCCGAAACCAGGCCGGCGATGGCGCCCGCCAGCAGGGCGCGCAAGGCGGTATGTATCATAATTCTGCCTCCTTGGTGCTGCCATGCACCTGCTGCAGCCACGCCTGCACTTCCGGCACGCGGCCAAAGCTTGTTGCGAAATTGGCCCCCGCGTCCCGCAGGGCCATCACCGCCGCCAGGTTGACGGCGGACTGGTCGGTTTGCAGCAGCGCGGTGGGGGTCTTGCCATAGGCGGACATGTTCCAGTCGGCGATGGGATCCCCGCTACTGGTCACCAGTTGCAGGCGGTAGCGGATCCAGATTTCATAGACCTTGACGTTGGTCTGGGCCGGCAGGGCGTACTGCAACTCCACCACCTCCGGGATCAACACCGCGTCCACCGGGGCCTTGCCCTGGCCTTGCCCTGGCCGCTCGGCCAGGGGAACCACCCGGGTAAACATGCCGGCCAGCAGGACGTCCCACATCTGTACCTGGGCCTGGCCGCTCTTCACCAGCCAGCTGGACTCGGCGCGGCTCTTGGCCTCGTCGAAAAACTCGTGATTGACGAATTCGGGGGCGTACCACACGCCGATGGTCAGCGGCAGTTTCTCCATGGTCGGCGGCGGGAACTCGCCCTTGACCACCACCTCCGACGGACCGCAGCCCGCCACCAGGGCAAGCACCAGCAGCAGGCAGCCGGCAAGCCACCTGGCGTCAGGGACGGATGTCGTTGAGACCGACAAAAGTGCCTCCATTGCGATGGGTGAGCTCCCGCATCAACGCGGCGAAACGGATGATGTTGGGGTGCTGTTTCGCCGGTTCCATGACGAAATATACAGGAAATGCGACGGCGTGGATGCGCACCAGTCGCTCCCCGCGGTTATTGGACTGGTTGAGCCGGTCCACCGTGTCGATCACGTGGGCGATGGAATCGCCGCTGAAATCGTCGCCGAAGACATAGATGCTCACTTTCTGCCCGGGTTTGTGGAAGGCCCGGATCGCCGCCTCAATGCCCTCCACCGGGCTGGAGTTACTGAAGACGGCCCAGTTGCGCAGGTTGTCGATGATGACCTTGCGCCGGCCCGGGGTGTCCGGGATCCACTGGCCCCGGTAGCGGCTGAACATATAGGTGCCCATGTCGTTCATCACCTGGATGCCCTTTACCGTGGGGTAGATGTTCAGCGTGGCCTGCAACTCCTGCAGCATGCGCTCCCAGGCGTAGGAGAACATCGAGCCCGAGGTATCGATCACGAAAATAATATACTCGCTGTCGACCGGGATGCCGCCGATCAGGTTGTTCTGCGGCCGGTACTGGGAGCCCAGCAGGCGCTTCTGCTCCTCCGACAGCTGTTGCCGGGCGATCGCCAGCTGCTCGCCCACCACATCGTCGGTATTGGTCTGCACCTGGATGCTGTCGTGGCGGGAGCGGACGCTGGCCAGCTGTCCCCGCAGGATGGCGATGCGCTCCTCGAATTGTGACAGCTGCTCCTGTTTGGCGTTGAGGTCGCGGTTCAGTACCCGGGTCTCGCCGCGCAGTTCGAACAGCTGTTCCTGCAGCGCCGCGATCACCCCCTGCAGGTTGCTGGCACTGGCTTCGATGAGCTGTGGCTGGACGGTCTTGGTGATCATCAGCAGCAGGATGATCGCGCCGAAGCCACAGCAGATCACGTCCAGGAAGGATAGGGAGAATTCCGCCGTTGTCCTGACCTTGCGGCGCGCCATCAGGGCCAGTCCTTCGAGGGGGCCATGAAAGAACCCCTGCTGACCACTGCCAGCTGCCAGAACTCGGAGGCCGCCAGCGGGTCGCCTTCCATCGGCAGCAGGATGATGTTCACGGGCACATTGCGCGGCAGCTTGCGCACCGCCTCGCGGTACAGGCGCTGGCGCTCGTCGCCGCTGACCTTGGTACCCCGGGGCGGGCCGGCGCCCTGGGTCGGCAGGCCGTCGGTGATCAGGAAGATATTATCCGTCACCGGCGACAGCTGCTGCAGGGCGGTGAAGGCGTTTTCCAGGCTGGTACCGCCGGAGGGGATGATATTGCGCAACTGGGCGGAGAGCTGGTCCAGTTGGGCCTGGTCGGCGACATCCAGCCACCGGCCCGCGGTATTTTCCAGTGCCGGCACCGCTTTCGTATTGAAGGTGATCACCTGGAACTTGCTGCCTGCGGGCAGCTGGGCGGTGAGCCAGTCCACCGTGGCCATGGCCCGGTTCCACTTGTCGGCCTTGCGCTGGGTGGCAGGGTCCATATTGCGCAGGCGGATGATGTTCACCAGCTTGTCCGCCAGCATACTCGAGGAGATATCGAGCAGGATGGCGATGTTGTTGCCCCCGAGCTTGAGGCCGGTCAGGTACTGCCGGTTGCCCTCCCCGACGAAGGTGCGGGCGCTGTTGCCGCTGTCCTTCTGGGCGGACTGGCGCAGCTTTTTCACCTCTTCTTCCAGCGCGCGAATCTCGGCCTTGAGGGCTTCGATGTCGGTGCGTTCGGTAAAGCCGTCCTTTTTCAGGGCGACGATCATGGCCTCGTACTTGTCGATGTCCTCGGTGATGCGGGTGGCCTGGCCCTGCGCCTCCACGCTGCGCTGGTCCACGTCCGACAGGATGTTGCGCAGCTTGACCAGGCCCGCCTGGCCGTCCCTGACATCCTCTTCCAGCATGCTCACTTCCGACAGCAGGTCGCGGTTGAGTTCATCGCTCTCGGTCTTGATGGAGTGGTCGATCACCAGGAACACGAGAATGACCGCCCCGAAGCCGCAGGACATAACGTCCAGGAAGCTCAGGCTGAAGGTGGTGAACGCTCGCTTCTTCCTGGCCATGCCGGGCTACGCTGTCACCTCGATCAGCAGGTACTCGGGATCAGTGCCGATGCGGATGCGGTCGCCGCCCCCCAGCAGCTGGTCGGCGCCAGGCGCGAGGCCATTGACCAGGACACTTGCGCCGGCGCCCTGCAGGCGCCAGCCCGCCGCCGTGTACTCCAGGCTCCAGCCCTGGCCGAGCTTGTGCCCCGTCGCCGCCAGTGGCAGGGCCCGGTGACCCTGCAGCAGGTGGGTGGAGGCAGGGCGGGGCGGGGCGATCGGGGCGGGGATGGCCGTTGCCGCGGTGGCTGTTGCCGCGGCAACCGGGGCAGCGGCCTGTGCCGGCGCTGGCGCGCCCGCCAGGGCCGGCAGGGTGGTGACGAAACTCAGGGCCTGTTCCCGCTGCACCAGACGCTCCAGGTGATGTTCAAGGGCCCTGCGCACGCTGTCCGCCGCCAGCGGTTCGAATCCGGGCAGCTGCGCCGCCAGTCCCGGCAGCAGGCTCGCCACCGGGTCGGCGAGCACGCGGTCGCCCGCCTGCGGCGCGCCGATCGCCTCGCGGGCACTGCTGAACAGGCGCTGGCCGGCCGCCTGCAACTCGCCCCGGTTGATGCCGGCCCGGTAGCCGTTGACCTCGATGTTGGTTTCGCCGTCGCGGCCCAGGGCGCGCAGGGCGTCGGGCAGGGCGTCGTACAGCTGTTGCTCGGTGATGGCCTTGCGGCGGGGGTCGAAGCGGGTCTGGCGGATAAACGCGGTGGCGATGATTTCCACCAGTCGCTCCTGCACCTGCAGCAGGCCGGCGCCGGGCAGGGGCAGTGAGCGCAGCAGTTCCACCTTGCCATCGCGCTGCGCCAGTTCACTGATGACCGCCTGGTGCAGCTGGATTTCCAGGTGGAACAGGCGCCCGGTGGCGCCGTGCAGGCTGCCCAGGGCGACGCTGCGGTGCACCAGGCCGACCGCGGCGAAGGGGCATTGCTGGGCGATACCCAGCAACAGCGCGAGCTGGTCCCGCTGCATGCTGCCGGACACGGCCATCAGGATTTCCTGCGGCTGTCCGCCCTCCCGGTGCAGTTCCTGCAGCTGGGCGTGGACCAGGTCGCCGGTGTGGCGGGCGGGCCCCAGCGCCGGCTGCAGGGGCTCGGTGCTCAGCTGCCACCAGTAGCGGGTGTTGATATCCCTGGGCTGCAGCCGGGCGGCGGCCCGGGCGGGATTGCCGAAACGGTATTGGCGGTCGACCAGCAGGGCGTAACCGGGGCTCTGCAGGTGAGTGCTGCCGTGCCACAGCTGCAGGTTGCTGTCATTGATGTCGAGCAGTGCGATTGCCATCGGTAGGGACCCGTTTTAATGGACGACCAGGAAGCGCAGCAGGCGCTTGTCGCAATAGCGCTGGCAGTCCAGCACCAGTCGCTCCTGGGTCAGCTGCAGCTGGTGCAGGCAGAACATCAGGATGATGCTCA
>CAYTDW010000308.1:0-4419 GCA_964436585.1 uncultured Halioglobus sp.
CCCGAATGCGGTCGAACACCACGATGGTGTCGTTGATGGAGTATCCGATCACCGCCATCAGGGCCGCCAGAACCGTCAGGTTGAACTCCATGTGGGTGATAGAGAAAAATCCCAGGGTGATAATCACATCGTGTACCAGGGCGACCACCGCGCCCACGGCGAACTTGAACTGGAAGCGGAAGGAGATGTAGAGCATCACCAGGCCCAGGGCCAGCAACAGGGCGAGGCCGCCCTGCTCGCGCAGCTCATCCCCCACCTGGGGCCCCACGAACTCGATGCGGCGCAACTCCACGGTACCCTGGAACGCCTCCTGCAATTTCGCCAGCAGGGCCTGTCCTTCCGCGTCGGAGTACCCGTGGGGCAGGCGGATCAGGATATCCCGGTCGGTGCCGAAACTCACCACCGTGGCGCCTTCGTAGCCCCCGGTTGCCAGGGTGTTGCGGATGGCTTTGAGGTCGGCGGTCTCGCTGTAGTACACCTCAACGAGGGTGCCACCGGTAAAGTCCAGCCCCCAGTTCAGTTGCTGCACCGCCAGGGACACCAGCGATGCGAGCACCAGGGTGAGGGAGAAGGCTGCGCAAAGCTTGCGCGGGCCCATAAAATTGATCACTTTCATGCCTTGATCCCTCCGATGGACAGGGTTTTCACGCGCCGACCGCCATAGACCAGGTTGATGATGGCGCGGGTAACCATGACGGCAGTGAACATGGAGGTGATGATGCCGAGCGACAGGGTGACCGCGAATCCCTTGATCGGCCCGGTGCCCACCGCATAAAGGATGACAGCGATAATCAGGGTGGTGAGGTTGGCATCCAGGATAGTGGTCACCGCCCGCTCATAGCCGGCATGGATGGCCATTTGCGGCGCCATGCCATTGTTGAACTCTTCCCGTATTCGCCCGAAGATCAGCACGTTGGCATCCACCGCCATGCCCACCGTCAGCACGATACCGGCTATACCCGGCAGCGTCAGGGTGGCGCCGAGCAATGAAATGCAGGCCACCAGCAGTACCACGTTGACGGCAAGGGCGATCACCGCGGTCACCCCGAAAAAGCGATAGACCAGCACCATGAACAGCACCACCGCTGCGATGCCGTAGTACACCGACTTCAACCCCATGCGGATATTCTCCGCCCCGAGGGATGGACCCACAGTGCGCTCCTCGACAAAGGAGATCGGCGCAGCCAGCGCGCCGGCGCGCAGCATCAGTGCCAGTTCAGAGGATTCCTGCTGGCTGTCCAGCCCGGTAATCTGGAAATTGGCGCCCAGGGCAGACTGGATCACCGGCGCGGTCAGCAATTTCCTCTCGTCATAGGGCACCTTGACGGCGACCTCGCTGCCGTCGGCCTGCACTTCGTAGCGGGTGCGGTACTTGCGCTCGATAAACAACACGCCCATGCGCCGCTTGATATTGTTGCGGGTCGCCCGTGACATCAGGCTGCCGCCCTCGCTGTCCAGGCTGATGTTGACGTTGGGCATGCCGTTCTGGTCGAAACTGGCCTGGGCGTTGGACACCCGCTCACCGGTGATAATGACGTCCCGCTCCAGCCACTCGCTGGCGCCCGCCCGGTCGGGACTGCGGTATTCGAAGCGCTGCTTGTCCGAGGCCGCGGCGTCCAGATTGGCCACCAGGCGGAATTCCAGGTTGGCCACCTTGCCGAGGATACGCTTCGCCTCCGCGGTGTCCTGGATGCCGGGCAACTCGACCACGATGCGATTCCGGCCCTGGCGCTGGACCAGGGGTTCGGACACACCCAGCTCGTTCACGCGGTTGCGCAGGGTGGTTAAATTCTGGGCCACGGCATATTCCGCGATCTCTTTCCTCGCCGCTTCCGGCAGGGTCCCCACCAGGTTCCAGCTGTCACCGGCAGCCACCGCCTCCAGTGCCAGTTGCGGCTCCTCGTCGGCAATCGCCTCCCGCGCCTGGTCGCGCAGCGCCTCCGACTGGAAGCGGGCTTCCACCTGGCCCTGGTCATTGAGGGTGACGAAACCGCGGATGCGCTGTTCTCTCAGGATGCGTTTGACGCTGGTGGTGAAATACTCCATGCGCCGCTCGATGGCCGCGTTCACGTCCACCTCCAGCATGAAGTGCACGCCGCCGCTGAGGTCGAGCCCGAGCTTCATCGGGGTGGCGCCGAATTTGCTGAGCCAGGCGGGGGTGGTGGGCGCCAGGTTGAGGGCGACGATGAAACCATCGCCCAGGGCGCGGGACACGCGGGCCTGGCCGGGAAGTTGCTGTTCCTTGTCGCGCAGGCGAATCAGGGCGGTGCGGCCATTGGGGTCGATGAGCGCGTCAAAATGCTCGATGCCCGCCTCGTCCAGCGCCCCCAGGGCGCGCCCCAGGATCTTGTCATCGATAAGCTGGGAGCTGCTCTCCCCGGCGATCTGCAGGGCCGGGTCCGGCGTGTACAGGTTGGGCGCGGAATACAGCATACCCAATGCCAGGAAGAACAGCAGCAGCAGGTATTTCCACAGGGGATACTTGTTCAGCATAGCGATGCTCTGGCAGAGGGGCGCGCTGCGCCCCCGGTAAAAAGTGCGTCATTATAAAGAAACCACCACGGGCCACAAGGCCGAGCCTGTTCGGCTCCCTGTGCCGCTCCCTGTCCGGCTCCCTGTTCGGGAATGCGAGCCTAGCCGAGCCAGTGCCTGGCGTTGCGGAACAGGCGCATCCAGCCGCCGTCCTCGCCCCACTGCGGCGGCGCCCAGGAATGTTGCACCGTGCGAAAGACCCGCTCGGGATGGGGCATCATGATCGTAGCCCGGCCGTCCAGGCTGGTGAGCCCGGTCATTCCCGCGGGCGAGCCGTTGGGATTGGCCGGGTAGCGCGTGGCGACCGCCAGGTCATTGGCGATGAAGCGCAGCGCCACCGAGCCGCTGGCCTCGCAGGCGGCCTGGGCCCGGGCATCGGCAAACTCCGCCCTGCCCTCCCCGTGCGCCACCGCGATCGGCAGGTGGGAGCCGGCCATGCCCGCCAGCAGGATCGACGGGCTGGGGTCGATCCTGACCAGGGCCAGCCGGGCTTCGAACTGCTCGGACCGGTTGCGCACGAAGCGGGGCCAGTGGGCGGCCCCGGGAATCAGGTCCTTCAGGGTCGAGACCATCTGGCAGCCATTGCATACGCCCAGGGTAAAGCTGTCAACGCGGGCAAAAAACGCCGAGAACGCCTCCCGCAGGCGCTCGTTGAACAGGATGCTCTTGGCCCAGCCCTCTCCGGCGCCCAGCACGTCGCCATAGGAAAACCCGCCACAGGCCACCAGCCCCTTGAATTCGGCCAGGTCGCGCCGCCCGGCGTGGAGGTCGCTCATGTGGACGTCGAAGGCGGCAAAACCCGCCCGATGAAAGGCCGCGGCCATTTCCACCTGCCCGTTCACGCCCTGCTCGCGCAGGATGGCCACCGCGGGGCGCGCCCCGGTGGCGATATAGGGCGCGCTGATGTCCTCGGCCGGGTCGAAGCCCAGCTGCGCCGACAGGCCGGCGTCCGCCGCGGTGACGCACTCGAATTCCTCGCGGGCGCAATCGGGATGGTCGCGCAAGCGCTGGATTTCATAACTGGTGCGGGCCCACAGCTGCTGCAACCGCGCCCTGGAGTCGCGCAGCAGCGGCTCGGGGCCATCTGCCATCGCGATCAGATCGCCCGGGACCGCGCGGCCGATCGGGTACAGGCAGTCGCCCAGGCCGAGTTCGGCGGCCCGCGCCCGGAAGGCGGCGAGCTCAGGCGCGGCCAGTTGCAGCACGGCCCCGGCTTCCTCGCTGAACAGCCTGCCCAGGGCGTCACCCGGCACGCCCGCCAGGTCGATACTCAGGCCGCAGTGGCCCGCAAAGGCCATTTCCAGCAGGGTGACTGCCAGGCCGCCATCGGAGCGGTCGTGATAGGCCAGCAGCCGGCCCGCCTGCAGGTACTCCTGCACCAGCCGGAAGAATCCCAGCAGGTCGGCGGCGCTGCCCATATCGGGCACGGTATCGCCCAGCTGCGCGAACGCCTGGGCCAGGCTGGAACCCCCGAGGCGATTGGCGCCCCGGCCGAGGTCCAGCAGCACCAGCACCGCGTCCGCATCCGGCTGCAGTTGGGGAGTGACCGAGAGGCGGGCATCCAGCACCGGTGCAAAGGCGGAAACGATCAGCGACATGGGTGCGGTCACCGCCTTGTGCGTGTCGCCCTCGCGCCAGGTGGTGCGCATGGACATGGAGTCCTTGCCGACGGGAATGGTAATGCCCAGCGCCGGGCAGAACTCCATGCCGACCGCACGCACCGTGTCGTACAGGACCTCGTCCTCGGCACCATGGCCCGCCGCGCACATCCAGTTGGCGGACAGCTTGATATCGCTGATATCGGCGATGGCGGCAGCGGCGATATTGGTGATGGCCTCAGCCACCGCCATGCGCCCCGAGGCGGGGCCGCTGACCAGCGCCAGCGGG
>CAYTDW010000309.1:0-4410 GCA_964436585.1 uncultured Halioglobus sp.
TTCGCCATGCTGACCTCCATCAGCGGCTACCTGGACTACGACAACAAGCAGAAGTATGACTACGACGGTTCGCCGCTGGCCCTGTTCGAGGAAGATGGCGAGGCTGACCTGACAGTCTGGTCCCAGGAGTTCCGGCTGGTTTCGCAGACAGACGGTCCCTGGAGCTGGCTGGCCGGTGCGACCTACGGTGAGGACGAAGTCAAGGATCTTCGCATCGGAAATACCCTGGACAATATCCTGGTGTTTCCCACCCTGCTCCAGCGGGCGTTCACCCAACAGACCGATTACTGGTCGGCCTATGGCCAGCTGGGCTACGAGCTGACCAGTGAGCTGACCGCGCGCGGATCCCTGCGTTACTCGGACGAGAGCAAGGAGTACGAGAATGCCTACGCCGAGGACCTGGTGGATGATTTTTTCTATTACCAGGATGTAAACAAATCCTATGAGCTGCAAGAGAACTGGTCCGGGGATGCGGGCCTGGACTGGGCGGTGACCGGGGATGCAATGGTTTACGGCCGCATCACCCGTGGCTACAAGTCCGGAGGATTTCCCGGCGGTTTTGCTTTCTCCTCCGAGGAGCTCAATTCCTATGATGAGGAGATAGTCTGGTCCTACGAGCTGGGCTTCAAGTCCACCTGGCTTGACAATAGTCTCAAGTTGAACGGCGCCGCCTACTACTACGATTACCAGGACGTGCAGGGCTACACCCAGCGTGTCAGCGAAGTAAGCGGCACGGTAGTCAATGCCCTGGGTAACCTCGGCGATGCCGAGCATATCGGCGCAGAACTGGACTTCGAGTGGCTGCCCGCCGCGCTGGAGGGCTTGTCGCTACAGGGTTCGGTGGCCTACCTGAGCGCTGAATTCAATACAGACAGTTTCGCCCTCGATCCTGCGGATGTGGCGGTGGACCTGGATGGCAAGACCCGTCCCTATGCCCCCGAGTGGAGCGCCTACCTGCAGGCCCGCTACGAGTGGCAGCTCAGTAGCTCGCTGGGGGCGGGAACGCAAGTGAGCTACAGCTGGCGGGACGATATCTATGGCCAGGATGCGGCCATCACACCACTGTCCTATGCGGCCTATAGCGTCGAAAGCTATGGCATAGTCAACGCCAGGGCCTGGATCGGGCCGGTTGACGGCAACTGGGAGCTGGCGCTGGTCGGTAAGAACCTTGCCGACTCAGGCTATTGGACCAGTGCGACCGGCGATGATCTTGGCAGTTTCGCGAGCACGCCTGCCATGCCGCTCAGCT
Organism: uncultured Halioglobus sp.; assembly: GCA_964436585.1. GTDB lineage: Bacteria > Pseudomonadota > Gammaproteobacteria > Pseudomonadales > Halieaceae > JARRPM01. Next base: position 1,250 of record CAYTDW010000309.1, read on the forward strand.
ACGCTATCGAAGCGAGCTATCGCTGGTAGCCCGCGGGGCGGGCGCTGGTAGCCGCCAGGCGGGGCCTGGCGGAGGATTTCAGGGCTTCTGCATCAGGTGCTCGGCGATTGCGTGCCATACCAGCGGGCCGTCCACTTCATTCGCTTCGCCCTCCGCCTCGGGATGCGATGACTGCTTGACGATGACCATCTCGGCCACTGGGTCGATGTAGATAAACTGGCCGAAAACGCCAATGGCGCTGACCGGCTTGTGCGCGGTGGCGAAGGTCCACCACTGGTCGTGGTAGGCATAGGCGCTATCCTCGAACCAGGGATCCTGGTAAATACGGTTGAAGGGTGCGGGGTCGCCATGGCGCAGTATCCTCTGCGCGACGCTGGCCGGGATGACCTGCTGGCCGTTGAATTTTCCTCCCTGCAGGATCATCTGGCCGAACCTTGCCGCGTCTGCCGCGGTGATGTTGAGGCCGCCTCCCGCCATCTCCTCGCCGAGCGTATTCATCCACATATACCCGTCCCGCTCCACGCCCAGGTGCTGCCAGATGCGTTGTTCCAGCTGTTGGGCGACCGACTTGCCGCTGACCCGGCTGCTGATCCAGCCCAGCACATCGGTGTTGGGGGTGACGTACAGGAAGCCCTCGCCGTGGTCGCGTTTTGCCCGCTTGAGCGTGCCCAGGTAGTCGAAAATACTGGTGGCGCCCTGGTAATCCGCAGGCGGGGTGGCTATACCGAAAACGTAACCGTATTTCCAGACATCGGCCGCGGGGTCATCGTAGATCTCGCTGAACTCGATGGACGTGGTCATGTCCAGCACCTGTTGTACGGTGGCTGTGCCGAAGGCGCTGTCGCGCAGTTCCGGCAGGTAGTGCTGTATCGTTTTGGCCGGGTCAATGGCACCCTCCTCGATCAGGCACAGCACCAGCGTGCCAACGAAGGACTTGGTCACCGAGAACATCTGGTGCTGTGACGGCCGCGCCATGCCGTTGAAATAGCGCTCATAGACCAGTTCTCCCTTGTGCAACACCAGGAAAGAATCGGTGACGGACTCGTCCAGCCACGTCGCCAGGTTCACCTTCCTGTCGTTCGCCACGGTGAAGGTCAGCGCGTCCAGGTCAACCGCCCTGGTCGCGATGGGCGAGACCGGGCCGTCGCCCCGAAAAATCTCGCGCGTGGGCTGCAGCTCCCGCATATGCTGGAAGGCCCAGCGGTTGTAGGGGTAGAGCATGAAGTTATCGCGGGTGACGCGCTTGTCCTGCGGTACCGGAAAGCCCTGCATGAGGCCCAGCTCGGCGGCGGTCACCAGCTTGAAGTCGGCTGCGGCAAAAACCGGCGCCGCCAGCAGTGCCGCGAGCGCGGCGATCGGAACCTGTCGGGCTGTATTTCGGGCTATGGTTCGCGCCACGGTTCGGGCTCTGGCTCGGTCTGTGCTGCGGTGGAAATAGGGATTCGGCATCGCGTTCGTCTCTTCCTGATGATCTGGCTGGTGATCTACCTGATGAATTGTTATGTGAATATATATTCATATTTTCACAATGGCAATTGCCGCTGCGCGGGTCAGGCCGGCGGATCGGACCGCCGGCCGCTGGAACTGTTCACCCTGAACCAGCCGGCGATTGAGTAGCGGTCGCGCTGTGCCGGCAGCACTTCGTGCTCGAACTCCTCGCTGAGGAAAACCGCGACGGTACCGAAGGCCGGCGTGACCCTGATAGGGTCGGGCTCGCCCTCGGGGTAGATGACCAGTTCGCCGGCGTCCCCGGGCTGCCAGTCGCGGTTCAGGTAGGCGACCAGCGACAGGATGCGGTTCGACTCGCCCCGGAAGGCGTCGCGGTGCCGGCGGTAGAAATCGCCTTCCCCGTAACGGGCGAAGTGGCTCTCGAAGGAGAACAGGCCCAGCAGGAGCTCGCGGTTGAGGAACGCCTGCAGCTTGCCGGCCCATTCCAGCCATTCCCGTTCCGCCGCCGAGTCCCGGCTGATCCAGCAGGTTTTGTCCCTGCGCACCCCGGGGTTGTGCGTCTGGCCCTGCTCCCGCCCCACCCCTGCGGCGGTGAATTGACCCCGTGGCAGGGCGCGCAGCTGTTGCAGCAGGCCCTCCGCAAGCCCTGGTGCCAGGGCGCCGGGAACGATGCTGTAGCCCTTGGCGCGCAGCCCGGCGGCGATGCTGGCAAACAGCTGCGTGTCCGCAGCCCCGTCGTTGCCGTCCTCAAACTCCCACTCCAGCAGTGGCGCGTGCTGCTGGGCGCCGTAGACATCCCGGTCCCCCGGCGCGCCGGAGGATATCTCCCGCACCAGGCAGATCTTGATCGCCATGGCCGGGTCGAAATAGATCACGTCCAGCACCTGGTCCGCGGGTATAGCGTAGAGCCTGCTGATCAGCGCCGCGTCAACCAGCTGCCGGGCCTTGAAACGCTCGTAGTCGCCTGCCTCCCGGAACATGATGTCGAGGGCGTAGGTGAAGGGGCTGGTATTCTTGCTGCGAACCACCAGGGCGATATCCCGCAGCCTGGTCATGGCCCGACCTCCCGCACGGTCAGCGGAAACAGCGCCAGCGGGTCCGCCTGCAGCAGGTGGTAGACCGAGAACTCGTAGACCTCGCCGGCCCGCAGGTCGGAGGGTGAAAACGGAAACGCCAGGTTGCCCGCGGTGGCCATGCGGCCGCGATAGCCGAAGTGCAGCAGGGTCGAGCGCGTGAGGCTGCACAGGGTGTCCGCCGCCTCCGGCGTTGCGCACACGGCGTCGATGACGATGCCCAGTTCATGGGCCGGCTGGTCGCGGCGGGGCTCCCGGGGGCCCATGACGCCGTCCCGGCCGTAGACATGGAAATGCAGGCTACCCTGGCGCGCCAACCCGGGCAACAGCGCGTCCACCCGGGCGCGCACCTGCTCCAGGATCGCGTCGATGTCCGCAATCATGATGGGGTCGCGAATACAGGCGATGGCAATACTGCGATGGCCCACCCGCCGGGCGCCCTCGATCTTGAGGCAATAGTCGCGGGAGGGAATGAACCGGCTGCCGCGCACCGCCACCCTGCCCGCGCCGATGTCCTCGAAGCTGACCCGGCTCAGGTCCAGCACGCCGCCGGGCCCGGCCAGCATGCAGGGATCGGACTTTTCATAGAGCGTATGGGCCGCCACCGAGGTCGGGGTAAAGCAGCGGTCAGCGCTGAGG
>CAYTDW010000310.1:0-4397 GCA_964436585.1 uncultured Halioglobus sp.
ATCGCTGTCGAACAATTGCTGTCTTTCACTGAAAAGCTCCGGCAGGTCATCCAGGCTGCCGGCAATCTCATCCTCCTGCTGGGTCACGAAAATCAGTCCGGCCATCTCCCGTACTCGCACGGCGCTCAGCCCATGTTGCCCTTTGTCTATACCGGGAAAGCCCCCCTCGTGGGGCACATGTTGCAATGCGCCATCCAGTCGATAGGTCCAGCCGTGATAATTACAGCGAAATGCCCTGGCGCAACCGCTGCCCTGCGCCACCTGCGCACCGCGATGACGGCAGGCATTGCGAAAGCCGCGAACGACGCCATCGTCGCCGCGCACCACTACCAGTGGAATACCGGCGGCAGTCCTGGCCACGTAAGATCCCGCCTCGGGCAACGCGGCGGAAGGGCAGAATGGTATCGGGTAATGGCGCAATACCGTCTGTATTTCTTCTTCAAAGCGCCTGGGACAAAGATAGTGTTGCACCGGCTCGCGCCACAGGTCCTCTCCGGCGTCGGTTGTTTTGTTGGCGATATGGTCTAACACGCGCTGCGCCACGTCCTGGTCACTCAAGAATGCGGTCATAGGGAAACTCCAGCTCTCGTGGCCAATTAGTGAACTCATTTCAGTTTTATGTCGGCGTCCTGTTTTGTCAAGAAATGAAGTGAATTCATTTTGGAAAATATATACAGTATCGCCCATGGCTGTCATCCAGATCCCCTCCACGACCAAAGGCAAAGCCACTCGCGAACGGCTGCTTGCCGTAGCGATGGAGCAGGCCATTTCATCGCAGGGGCATGTCGAACTGGCGCGGGTAGCGCGGCAGGCCGGTGTGGTGCAAAGTGTCGTGCACCGCTACTTCGGGTCCAAGTCGGGCCTGATCAGTGCCATGGTGGACGACTATTACGACCGGTTTCACACACAGGTGTTGGAACTGTACCTGAACGACACCGGCGACTGGGCGGTACACGAGCGCCTGCGCCTGCGCATGGGCATACAATTCCATTACGACGAGCCTCTCTCAGCCGTGCTGCACAGCACGTTCGTACGCGACCCCGTGGTGGCCCGCAAGGAAGCGCAGCGGATCGACGGTGTTATCGACCTGACAGCCAGGGGCATCGTTCGCGCCCAGCGCCGCGGAGAGTTGCCCCAGCATATCGATCCGGAACTGGCGGGCGCGGCGATGTTTGGCGCCATGCAGGCAGTGCTTTCCAAGGCCCTGAATCGGCGCAAGCGGCCATCGCCGCAAGAACTGGAAACCATCCTCTGGCAACAGGTTGCGGCCTCGGTAGGCCTTGACTTATAGAAGAAAGCGGGTCGAAGAACCGCCCTGGCTATTTCAACTGGTTTCTACAACAGCGCCAGACCTTCCAGCACCCGCAAGCTTTCGGCTTTAAACCGCTCGATAACGGCCTCATTATCAGCCTCGGGGCAGACACTGCTTTTGAAAATTCGCGGACTGATAAACGCTGTAGTCAACAGGTTGATACAAAACACTTCCGGGTCAATTACCTGGGCGGATTTGGTCCCGGAAAAGTGCTGGTGCATCCCCTGCACCAACTCATCCCAGTGTGGGTAGAGCCTGCGGATATCACCGTCGTTCAAGGCGTCGTCTATCCACATTTTCAGCAACTGTGGATTCTCCAGCACAAACCGGTATATATGCTCCATCCGCTCATGACGGGGTCTTTCCGGCTCAAAGGCACCGGCTAACTGTGCCGACGACCAGGCCTTGACGGCTTCGATGAGCTTTTCCTTGCTCTCAAAATGGTAGTAGACGGTGGTTCGGTTGATACCCATCGCCCGCGCCAGCGCGGCGATCGACACCGCCTCAACGCCTTTATCGGCAATAAGCTTTACAGCCGTTTCCAGCATCTCCTTGTGGGTCGCTTCAAATCCCCTGTTGCGGCGAGGGATCTGGTCGTCCGGGCGACTACGCATAGATACGGCTCATTGTTACTGGCTGGAAGCGGAGAAAGCGGCTGTCTCACGCCGAATTTGTACTCATCGGGCCATTTTGTCCAAATAAGCGTCTCACAATAGCTCTATCCCAAAATTTTCACAACACATGTGTTGTATTTTTGCTGCTCAGCCTATAATTTCTACACCTGTGTCGCATTTTTCAACCTATATTCAATTTGGCCCCCGCCAATGGCGGGGCCGTGTGAAGACGGGTGGCTCCAGAACCGTGACGGGGAATAGCAATGAGCGAACTACACCAATATCAAAGGCCGGAATCCGAAGAGGCGCTGGCACTTGGCACCGGACCTGTTCCGGCTGGCCCCTACTATCAGGATGCCTATTTCGAGCTTGAGCGTGACGCTATTTTCAAACGCACCTGGCTTAACATCGGCCATGTCTGTGAGCTGCCTGAAGCGGGCGCCTTTATTGTCCGTGAGCTTGATTTTGCCAACGCCTCCCTACTGATTACCCGTGGCAAGGATGATGTCATCCGGGCATTTCATAATGTCTGCAGCCATCGCGGCACCCAGCTGGTGGCCACTGACTCAGGCAAACGCGCGACCTTCACCTGCCCCTATCACGGCTGGACGTTCAACAACACCGGCGAATTGCGCGGTGCGCCTGATTTCGAGCGCTTCTACGTAGAGAAGAAAGATTGCGGTTTGCCCAAGGTCTCGGTTGCGGTCTGCGCGGGCCTGATTTTTGTCAATCTTGACCCTGAACCCACACAAGGCCTGCGTGATTTTCTTGGCCCTTTCGCGCAGCAGTGGGAACAACTGCTTGTCGCCCGCGCCACAACCTACTCGGAATACGTGTATGAAATTAACGGGAACTGGAAGCTGACCTATGACAACTTCCAGGAAAACTATCACCTGCGTTTTATCCATCCACGCTCCGGTGGTGGTGGTGCCGTTGGCGAGGACAATCCTTTTGGTTACCCGACGCGCTATGGTTTTCATGGCGATCATCGCACACAGGAGATCTGGTCAAACCCCAGTCCGGTGCTCAGCGATACGCAGAAATTTGCCTTTGGCAAACTCATTCCAGCCCTGATGCAAAAAGATGCTCTGCAGCATCCTTTTGGCCGCACCTACTGGGCCACCTTTCCGAACCTGTTTATGATCGGCACACCCGCCCAGCCATTTGTTCACTACGTGATGCCCATCAGTGCGCGCAAATCCCGCGGCGTGATCCGCCTCTATTGGATCGGCGAAGACAGCAACGCCAGCGAGCGTTTTGGTCGTGAGTTTTCAATGACGATGGCCCGGGATGTTCACAGCGAGGATCGCAGGGTGATTGAAGCCGCGCAGCGGGGTTTAAACAGCGGCGCCTTGAAACATATTCATCTGCAGTCGCAGGAAGTTCTGCTCAGGCACCTGTTCACCCGCGTTGACGAAAAAGTGCAGGCCTATAAGCGGGCATTAGCGGGAGGTATCGCATGAACCAGTCATCACGACTACCTGCCGGATTTGAGGCCCTGGAACCGTTTGCCGAATTCTGGGCAGCCGATACCGCGGCCAAACGGGCTCACTGTCGTGACATCAGTAATGAGGCCTCTCGTCAGGCTTTTTATGATGCGGCTGTAACACTGGTTCCTCTGGCTCTGGAGCAACTCGATAGAAAACCGCTCGCCGAGCTGAGTGACAGTGAACAGCGCCTGATGCGACTGGTGCTCAGTTTCGGTCACGTCGCCATGGCGGTTGAACTGCAAGGTAATGAAGAGGCTGAGCACGCCCGGTGGCGCCCGTTTATGCAGATTACTACAACGCCCGCAGACCGGTAATCCTGGTTGAGAGGACATAAGGATGCAAGACCTGAAAAATAAAGTCGCCTTGATTTCTGGCGGCGGTGGTGGCATCGGTGGCGGTATCGCTCAGGCTTTTGCTGAAAAAGGCATGCGAGTGGTACTGGCCGATATCAGTCTGGAACATGCGCAGGATCAAGCCAGCGCACTGGGTGAATGTGCCATTGCCGTGGAGTTGGACGTAACCTCACTGGATAGCTGGAGCATTGCCAGAGCAACGGCCATGGAAGCATTTGGCCGGGTGGATGTACTGTGTAACAACGCCGGTATTTCGCAGCCGCGCCAACCGCTGGACCAGATACCCCCGGAGATGTTCGCCCGTGTCTTGGCCATTAATACCACGGGCGTTTACAACGGCGTGGTCACCTTTGCCAACGATATGCGCCAACGTCGCAGCGGCCACATTGTCAACACCTCATCCATGAACGGCTTGCTGGCGTTCGGTACCTTCGGCGCCTATTCCGCCAGCAAGTTTGCGGTAACCGCCATGTCCGAAGCCCTGCGCGCCGAGCTTGAGCCTTTCAATGTAGGTGTCTCAATCCTGTTTCCAGGTTTGACCCGTAGCCGCATGTCATTGTCACACATTGAATCGGGTGATATCTTGTTGGAAGTAGCCGCTCAGGGATTAACCGAACCACTCTACCTG
>CAYTDW010000311.1:0-4395 GCA_964436585.1 uncultured Halioglobus sp.
CCCCGTGTTTACCACCAAGGCAGCCACCGATGCCGCCTACATCTGCTGTGCGAAAAAATTGCTGGGCATGACGGAGCGGCTCTATCCGCAGTTCGCCACCCACAACGCCCACACCATGATGGCGGTGCTCGCCCTTGCCGGCAACCGGGACAGCTTCGAGTTTCAGCGCCTGCACGGCATGGGCGCGGCGCTGCACGAGCTGGTGATGGCGCGGGAGAAAACCGCCTGCCGGATCTACGCCCCGGTCGGCATCCATCGGGACCTGTTGGCTTACCTGGTGCGCCGCCTGCTGGAAAACGGGGCGAACTCCTCTTTCGTCAATCAGCTGGTCGACGAGGAGGTGCCACCGGCGGTCCTCGCGGCGGACCCCTTCGCGGTGATTGCCGGGGAACAGTGCCTGGCGAACCCGGCGGTCGTCCGGCCCGCGGACCTCTATGGGCCGGGGCGCCGCAACTCGAAAGGTTGGGACCTGCGCGACCGGGCCGACCTGGACGCCCTCGGGGCCGCCAGGCAGCCCTTTGCCGGGCACCGCTGGCGGGTAGTGCCCGCCGCGGTCATTGGCGCAGAGCAGGCGGAACCGAGGGATATTATCAATCCTGCCCACCCGACTGACCGGGTGGGCACTGTGGTGGAGGTGACGGCAGCACAGCTTGAGGCAGCGCTGCAGCGGGCGCGATCCTGGGCCAATGTATCCGCGCAAGGCCGTGCCGCCGTGTTGCGCAGGGCGGCCGACCTGTATGAGGACAATACCGGCGAGTTGCTGGCCGCGCTGGCGCGGGAGGCGGGCAAGACCCTGCCGGATGCAATTGCTGAATTGCGAGAGGCGGTCGATTTCCTGCGCTATTACGCCCTGGAAGCAGAGCGCCTGCAGGCGGAACCGCGGGGCCTGATCACCTGTATTTCCCCCTGGAACTTTCCCCTGGCGATTTTTACCGGGCAGGTCGCCGCCGCATTGGCCGCCGGTAACGGCGCGCTGGCCAAACCCGCCGAGGCGACGCCGATCACCGCCGCGCTCAGCGTCCGGCTGCTGCATGCGGCCGGGGTGCCGGATGACGTACTGCAATTTCTGCCGGGTGGAGGTGCCGATGTGGGTGCCGAGCTGACCTCTGACCCGCGCATCAACGGCGTCTGTTTCACCGGCTCCACCGCCACCGCCCGGCGTATCAACCGGGCCATGGCCGAGCACCTCGATCCCGCGGCGCCACTCATCGCCGAGACCGGTGGCCTCAACGCGATGGTGGTGGACTCAACGGCCCTGCCGGAGCAGGCGGTGCGCGCTATCGTCGCCTCGGCCTTCCAGTCCGCGGGGCAGCGCTGCTCCGCACTGCGCATCCTGTATGTGCAGGAGGATATCGCCGAGACCATTATCGAGATGCTCAAGGGCGCCATGGATACCCTGCAGCTCGGTGATCCCTGGCAGCTGGTCACCGATATCGGGCCGGTGATCAGTGAACCGGCGCGCCGGGACATCGACCGTCATATCGAGAGCGCCCGGCGGGAGGGCAGGGTGCTGAAGGAACTCCCACGCAGTCAAACCGGATTCTTTGTGGGGCCAGCGCTGCTACGGGTGGGCGGTATCGCCGACCTTGAACGCGAGGTATTTGGTCCAGTGCTCCATATCGCCTCGTTCAGGGCGAGCGAACTGACCGCGGTGGTGGCGGCGATCAATGCCAGTGGCTATGGTCTGACCTTCGGACTGCATACCCGCATAGATGATCGGGTGGATACCTTGACCCGGCTGGTCAGGGTGGGCAACACCTATGTCAACCGCAACCAGATCGGCGCGGCGGTGGGTTCCCAGCCCTTCGGCGGCGAGGGTCTGTCGGGCACGGGACCCAAGGCGGGCGGGCCAAACTACCTGCGGCGACTTACCCGCTACCCGGAGGTGACTGCAGCGGACTGGGCTGGGCAGGGATCATTGCTGGCGGCAGCCGCCGTGCAGTCAGCGCTCGACATTCTGAGCGCAACCGAGCGCGGGCGGGACAGGGGCGAATCGCTGCAAACCGTTGACCTGCCAGGCCCGACCGGGGAGTCCAATCGCCTGTCACTGTTCGGCCGCGGTACCGTGCTGTGCCTGGGCCCCACGGCGCAGTTGGCCCGGGAACAGGCGGACATTGCCCGTGCCAATGGTTGCGACGCGTTGCAGATTGCCCCGGGCGCCAGTGGCGAGCACTGCCTGGACGGATGTATCGCGCCGTCGCTGTTAACCGGGCTGGTGGGTTTTGACCTGGTGGTTTACTGGGGCGGGGCCGCCGAACAGGCGGTCCTGAGGCAGGCCCTCGCAGCTCGCGATGGCCCCATTGTCCCGCTTGTCACCAACCGGGCGCTGGCCGACTACTGCATTATCGAGCGGCATGTGTGTATCGATACCACCGCGGCCGGCGGCAATGTCTCGTTGCTGGCGGCGGTGGGAAAGCCGATCCGATCGAGTTCGGATGCGGCTGTCGGCGTCTGTTGATCACTATTGCCCCGGCGGTCTGGCGGCGGGCGGCGCTGCGCCCATCGCGCCCATCTGCAGCATTTGCTGCATCTGTTGCATCATCCTGTCGATGGTGAAGCTGGCCGTGGCCTGTCGCGGCGGGAATTCCCGGAACGTCATCAGCCACTTGCCCACTTCCTGCTGGGTGGGCACGAACAGCCACAGCTGGTCGGCGAAGAAGCGCGAGTAAAGCCCCGAATCGATGGAGGTCTCGTAGGGGTCGCTGCGCAGGTTGACGATGCGGGGGAAGTTCAGTGCCTCCCGGGGACCGGCCCACCCTTCCATCTGCCAGGCAAAATGGATCTTCCAGTCATTCCAGCGCATGGCGTTGAAGTTGGCGTTGTCGTCAAAATAGTAGATGTTGTGGCGTGCGCCGGGCCCCTTGCCGCCAAGCAGCGGGGTCTGGTCGAAGCCGTCGAGGTAGACCTTGAAGGTTTTGTCGCCGGCGCGATGGCCGGCCTTCAGCTTGCCGCCGATGTCGGGTACACCCGCGGCGCTCAGCAGGGTGGGCAGCCAGTCCTGGTGGGAGAAGATATCGTTGATCACAGTGCCGGGCTTGACCGTGCCGGGCCAGCGGATCAGGGCGGGCACGCGGAAACCGCCCTCCCAGGTCGAGCCTTTTTCACCGCGGAACGGCTCGGAGCCGCCATCGGGGTAGGTGTTGGTCTGGGAGCCGTTGTCGGTGCTGTAGATGACGATGGTGTTGTCAGCGATGCCCAGCTTGTCGAGTTCATCCAGCAGCAGGCCGACGTGGTGATCGTGTTCCATCAGGCCGTCGGCGTAGAGGCCGTGACCGGACTTGCCCTCCCACTGGGGCGCCAGCCGGGTCCACACGTGCATCCGGGTGGCGTTGAACCAGATAAAGAAGGGCTTGTCCGCCTGGTGCGCCCGGTTCATAAATTTCAGCGCCGCGTCGGTAAATTCCTGGTCGATCACTTCCATGCGCTTGCGGGTCAGCGGGCCGGTGTCCTCGATCTTGCCGTCGGCGAAGGAGCGGATCACGCCGCGCGGCGCGAAGCGCTTGCGGAACTCGGGATCCTTCGGATAGAAGTAGGTCTCGGGTTCCTCCTCCGCATTGAGGTGATAGAGGTTGCCAAAAAATTCGTCGAAGCCGTGATTGGAGGGCAGGAACTCGTCCTTGTCCCCCAGGTGGTTTTTGCCGAACTGGCCGCTCGTATAGCCCAGCGGCTTGAGCAGCTCGGCGATGGTGGGATCCTGGGGCTGCAGGCCGATGGCGGCGCCGGGCATTCCCACTTTCAGCAACCCCGTGCGCAGCGGGTGCTGCCCGGTGATGAAAGCGGAGCGCCCGGCGGTGCAGCTCTGCTCGCCGTAGTAGTCGGTGAACAGCGCGCCTTCCTGGGCGATGCGGTCGATATTGGGGGTGGAGCCCCCCAGCATGCCCCGGTGGTAGGCGCTGAGGTTGGACCAGCCGATATCGTCCCCCCAGATCACCAGGATGTTCGGTTTTTCAGTTGTTGCCTGTGCGGCCGCAGCGCCGAGGGCAATAAGTGTGCACAGCAGTGCTCGCAGCAGCGTGTTCCTGGTCATGCAATATTCTCCTGATACGCTGACCGTCAGCCCACGCCGCGGTCCTGGTCCTGCCAATAGCGCGCCCGCAGGGCTTTCTTGTCGGGCTTGCCCACCGGGGTCAGGGGAATGGCGTCGACGAAGTCGATGGACTTGGGCGTCTGCACCGAGCCTTTGGCCTGTTTCACCCGCGCCTGCAGGGCCTGCACCAGCTCCGCAGTCTGCTCGATTCCCGGGCGCAGCACGATCACCGCCTTGACCGCCTCGCCCCACTGCTCATCCGGCACGCCCACCACGGCAACCTGCCCGACCGCCTCATGGCCGGCCAGCACATCCTCCACCTCGCGCGGGAATACATTGAAACCGCCGGTGACGATCATGTCCTTGGT
>CAYTDW010000312.1:0-4386 GCA_964436585.1 uncultured Halioglobus sp.
GTTCCGGGTTGGCCCGGGCCAGGATGAGGCCGCCGCGGGGGCCGCGCAGGGTTTTGTGGGTGGTGGAGGTGACCACGTCGGCGTGGGGCACGGGGTTGGGATACACACCGGCTGCCACCAGGCCCGCCACGTGGGCCATATCGACCATCAGGTAGGCGCCCACCTGGTCGGCGATGGCGCGAAAGCGGGCCCAGTCCATCACCCGGGAATAGGCGGAAAAACCGGCGATGATCATTTTCGGCTGGTGCGCCAGGGCGAGGGCCTCGACCTGCGCATAATCCACTTCTGCGGTGGCATTGTTGAGGCCGTACTGGACCGCGTGGTAGATCTTGCCGGAAAAGTTGACGCTGGCGCCGTGGGTGAGGTGACCGCCGTCCGCCAGGCTCATCCCCAACACCGTATCACCGGGTGCGCACAGGGCCTGGAACACCGCCGAGTTCGCCTGGGAACCGGAGTGGGGCTGCACGTTGGCGTAGGCCGCGCCAAACAGGGCCTTGGCGCGCTCGATGGCCAGGGTTTCGGCCTTGTCCACGTATTCGCAGCCGCCGTAGTAGCGCTTGCCGGGGTATCCCTCGGCGTACTTGTTGGTCAACACCGTGCCCTGGGCCTGCAGCACGCGGGGGCTGGCGTAGTTTTCCGAGGCGATCAGCTCGATATGCTCTTCCTGGCGGCGCTCCTCCTGGGCGATGGCGGAGAATATCTCGTCGTCGAACCCTTCGATCCGCATGTTTTTGTCGAACATGGTGTTCCCCTGGCAGGTTGGTGGGCAACCGCGGCCGCCCCGATTTGAAAGCGGGGCATTCTACCCGAAAGATACCGCGCAGATAAGGGCACAAACGCGGCCCGGGCCGTATCTGCCCGCCGGCTTTCCTCGTTGCAGCCCCTATCCAAGCGTGTCACCCTCACCACTGGCCGGTAAGATTGGCCCAGCGCTTGCATAACAGGCTCACTGCCCCATGTGGATAGCAGGATAAATGAACAGCAGTTGGCATAACTACAGCGGCCATAATGGCGGCAAGTTTTTCGACGAGATGATCACCGACGCCGGCTCGCCGCGCCAGGCGGCCCGTCATGCCGTCAAACTGTTGCAGGCGCTCTCCGGCCCGGAAATGGCGGCGCGCAGGGGCGCGGCGGAGCTGGCGATCAGGGAGATGGGCATCTCCTTTACCATTTACAGCGAGGGCGGAAATATCGACCGCGCCTGGCCCTTCGATATCATTCCGCGCATTATCCCGGACCGGGAGTGGCAAAAGATCAGTCGCGGGCTGGCCCAGCGCAGCCGCGCCCTCAACTGCTTCATCAACGACATCTATAACGAGCAGAAGATCCTCGCAGACGGACTCCTGCCCGCCGATATCGTGCTCGATTCAGGCAACTACAAGCCCCAGTGCGCCGGCGTGACGCCCCGTTATGGCGCATGGGCCCATGTTTGTGGCACCGATCTGGTGCGCAACAGGGACGGCAGGTTTTACGTGCTGGAGGACAACCTGCGGGTACCCTCGGGCGTTTCCTATATGCTCGAGAACCGGGAGATCACCAAACGGGTTCTGCCGGAGCTGTTCGAGGACTACAGCATCCTCCCGGTGGACGACTACCCCTCCCGCCTGTACAGCACGCTCGCCTCCCTCTCGCCGCGGGATCGGCGCCGGCCCTGCATCGTGGTGCTGACCCCGGGAATCTACAATTCCGCCTACTTCGAACACGCCTACCTGGCCCAGGGTATGGGCGCCGAACTGGTCGAGGGTTCGGACCTGTTCGTGGACGCGGACGACTGCCTCTACATGCGCACCGTCGACGGCCCGGCACGGGTGGATGTGGTGTATCGCCGCATCGACGACGACTTCCTCGACCCGGAGGTTTTCCGCAAGGACTCCACCCTGGGCGTACCCGGCATCATGCGTGCCTGGAAAAAGGGCAACGTGGCCATTGCCAACGCCCCTGGCAGCGGCGTCGCGGACGACAAGGTGGTCTATGCCTTTGTGCCGGCGATGATTCGCTATTACCTCGGGGAAGAACCCAGCCTCGCCAGTGTCAAAACCTACCTGTGCATGCACCAGCCGGACCGGGACTATGTGCTGGCCAACCTGGACCAGCTGGTGGTGAAGCCCGCCAATGAATCCGGCGGCTACGGCCTCATGGTCGGCCCCCACTCGAGCGCGGCAACGCGCGCTGAGTTCGCCCGGCTGATCGAGGCCAACCCGCGCAACTACATCGCCCAGCCCACCTTGTCGCTGTCCACCGCGCCCACCTTCATCAATGACGCCGTGGAGCCCAGGCACCTGGACCTGCGGCCCTTCATCCTGCAGGGCAGGGACACCTGGGTTACCCCCGGCGGGCTGACCCGGGTGGCGTTGGTAAAGGGCTCGCTGGTGGTCAACTCCTCCCAGGGCGGCGGCAGCAAGGACACCTGGATCGTCGAGGGCAGGGGCTGATGATCATGCTCTCCCGCGTCGCCGAGCGGCTGTACTGGATGGCCCGCTACCTGGAGCGGGCAGAGAATACCGCGCGCCTGACCAAGGCCTATACCCACCTGATCATGGATATTCCCGCCGGGGCCCAGCCGGGCTGGGATATTCTGGTGCGCATCCTCGACGCCCAGACCTCGTTCAGCGAACACCACCGGGCCTGCAACGAGCAGAACGTGCTGAAATTCCTCATCGCCGAGGAGGACAACCCGGGCAGCGTCCACTTCTGCATCAGGGCCGCGCGGGAAAACGTGCGCACCACCCGGGACGTGTTGCCCGAGGAGGTCTGGGAGCATGTCAACGGGCTCTATCTCTTTTCCCAGGAGCACGCCGCCAAATCGGTGGGGCGGCGCAACCGTTACCAGTTCCTGGACCAGGTCATCGCCCGCTGCCAGATGGTCAGCGGCCTGCTCATGTCCACCCTGTGCCGCGATCACGCCTACCGCTTTATCAAGCTGGGCGCCCTGCTGGAGCGGGCCGACATGACCACCCGCATCATCGACGTGGGCGCCGGCGCACTGCTGGGCAACGAACGGCTCAGCACGGCGGTGGATCCATTGATCTGGGCCTCCCTGCTGCAGTCCCTGTCCGCCATGGGCACCTATCGCAGGACCATCGGGCCGCTGGTGGAAGCCAGTGCCGTGGTGAACTTTGTCTTTGGCGAGCCCACCCTGCCCCGTTCGGTCAGGTTTTGCCTGGACGGCATCCGGCGCGAACTGTTGCCGCTGAAACACCAGGAAGAGGCGATCAGGGTGCTGGACCAGGCCCTGCAGGGCCTGGCGCGGTTTAACGCGGAAACAGCCGAGCGCCAGCAACTGCACGATTTCATCGATCGTTTCCAGCTGGAGCTGAACACACTTGGCAACGTGATCAGCGCTACCTGGTTCATGTCCCGCCTGGAAACGTCCGGCGTCGATACGTCCAGCGTGGAGACGTCCAGCGTGGAGACGTCCCGCGTGGCAACGTCCGGCGTGGCATGAACCACTCTCCGGGGCGGACCCGGCCCAAACAGGCGGTAGGCAGGCAATGACCATACGCGTCGCGATCAACCATCGCACCTCATACAAATTTGACCGCCCGGTGAGCATGTCGCCCCACACGGTGCGCCTGCGCCCGGCCCCCCACTCGCGCACCCCGATCCACGCCTACAGCCTGAAGATCAAGCCGGCGGAACACTTCATCAACTGGCAGCAGGACGCCTTCGGCAACTACCTGGCGCGCCTGGTGTTCCCGGGCAAATGCACCGAATTCGAGGTGGATGTCGAAGTCATCGCCGACATGACGACGATCAACCCCTTCGACTTCTTCGTGGAAGATTACGCCGAGAAATTTCCCTTTGAATATACCGCCCAGCTCAGGGGCGAGTTGCTGCCCTACCTCGAGACCCTCGAGGGCGGCCCCTTGTTCGACCAATTCCTGGCCGGGGTGAATGTCAAACCTCGCCCCCTCAACGACTTCCTGGTGGACATCAACCAGCAGGTGCAGCGGCAGATCGAATACCTGGTGCGGCTGGAGCCCGGCATCCAGACCCCGGAGGAAACCCTCGAAAAAGCCAGGGGGTCCTGCCGGGACTCGGCCTGGCTGCTGGTGCAAATGCTGCGCCACCTGGGGCTGGCGGCCCGCTTCGCGTCGGGTTACCTGGTGCAGCTCAAGCCGGATGAAAAATCCCTGGACGGGCCCTCCGGCGCCGCCGAGGACTTCACCGACCTGCACGCCTGGTGCGAGGTTTACCTGCCCGGCGCCGGCTGGGTGGGCCTGGACCCGACCTCCGGCCTGTTCGCCAGCGAGGGCCATATTCCCCTGGCCTGCACGCCAAATCCCGTGTCGGCGGCGCCCATCGTCGGTGCCACCGACAAATGCGAGGTGACGTTCGACTTCAGCAACACGGTGACGCGCATCCTGGAGGACCCGCGGGTCACCA
>CAYTDW010000313.1:0-4382 GCA_964436585.1 uncultured Halioglobus sp.
TGTCGCCCTGTTTGCTGACGAGGTCAGCATGTATCTCCCAGTACTCTTCCGGCACGAAGGCGTGGATTTCCCGTTCCCGCTCAACCACGAGGCGCACCGCCACCGACTGGACACGGCCCGCGGATAGGCCGCGAGCGACCTTCGCCCACAGCAGCGGCGACACCATGTAACCGACCACCCGATCGAGAAAGCGCCGGGCCTGCTGGGCGTTTACCCTGTTCTGGTCCAGCTGTGAAGGATGCTCAAATGCCTCGGTGATGGCCTTCTTGGTGATTTCGTTGAACACCACGCGCTGGTAGCGTGATTCATCACCGCCAATCGCCTCGCGCAGGTGCCACGCGATGGCCTCCCCCTCGCGATCAAGGTCGGTTGCCAGATAGATGGCGTCGGCGTTCGCGGCCAGTTTTTGCAGTTCGCTGACCACCTTTTCCTTGCCGGGAAGAATCTGGTAATTGGCTTTCCAGCCGTCCCCGGGGTCTATGCCCATGCGCCGGATCAGCTGTTCCTGCGCTTTGACCCTTCTGTGTTCTACCTTCTTCTCGGGCGCCATCTTGCGGGTCCGGGCGGCCTGGGCCGCGCGATCCTTGCCATTTGCCGTGCCGCTGCCGGCTGTGGGCAGGTCGCGAATATGGCCGACGCTGGACTTGACGATAAAATCAGGGCCGAGGTACTTGTTGATGGTTTTGGCTTTGGCCGGTGACTCAACGATGACGAGTGATTTACCCATAATTTCCTGTGGCATATACCCAGATCAGGGTGTGGGCCGAAGCGTCCGGCCCGCGAAAAGTTGGCATATATATGTCGCCTGCCCGCTGCGGTCAAGCGAAATCAGGTCAGCTCATTGCCGCAACTGGCCCGCCCATGACTCGAGCACCTGCCGGATAAGCTCCACTGCCTCGACCCCGCCTGACTCCCGCCAGTAGATGCCACAACTGCCCTCATCCACACTTGCGGCCAATACCGGCACTGCCAGCGACAGCAACGCCGCAGGCACCGCATGGCGACGTTCCAGGCCCACCCAGCCGTCTGCTTCCAGCAGCCAGATCAGCGCGGTTTCCCGCTTTGCCTTTGCCGGGGGCAGGCGCTTGCCGTAGTAGATGGTGTCCTGCGCTGCCCGCTCACGCCCGGCCGGCGCGCTGCTATCGCGGCCCGGCACCCGCCTGAACTCGACAAACATACCGTGCACAGCCGCATACTCTCGCATGCGGGCAATTTCCCGCTGCTTCCTGCTCGGGACAAAGTGGGACAGGGGCGCCAGGGCTACAGCGATGACAAAAGCGATAAGCAGGTAGGTCAAGTTCGCGATTCCTGATTCAGGTCAACACCCGCTGCGCCCGCACATGCGATAGTGCCGCAGGGTCGCAGAACGCGGGAGTTTGCCTTGGCACGTTGCCCGGGCGCCATTCTATGCTATAACTGCCCCAACCTGGGTGAGCAATACACGGAGTGTTGTCATGTCTGATTATTTGAAAATCCTGGTCGCGATTGATCTGAGCGATGATTCCAACCGGATCCTGCAGCGAGCCCGGGCGGTCGCCGCCAGCCCGGCGGCCGAATTGCATATCATTCACGTCATAGAACCCCTGAGCTTCGCCTACGGCGGCGACATCCCCATGGATTTTTCCGGCATACAGGATGAAATCTACCAGCAGGCCACCCAGCAGTTGAAACGCTTCGCGGAGGGCAACGGGGTCGATGAGGCGCACCGCCACATCGTCATGGGTCGTCCGGAAGTGGAAATTCACGCCAAGGCGGATGAAATCGGAGCTGACCTCATTGTGGTGGGCAGCCATGGCCGCCACGGCCTCGCCCTGCTGATGGGTTCCACCGCCAATGGCGTATTGCACGGCGCCAAGCGCGATGTGCTGGCTGTGCGGGTGGGCCAGCCGAAATAGCCCCCCTTAACGGCCGGTAAACTCACGCAATTCGGCCGCTGTAAACGGCCAGCCCAGCTCGCGCCCCTCGGGGTCGCGCACAACCGGTATTCGCACCCCGTAGCGTTCGAACAGGGCATCAGACGCACTGATATCCACCTTTTCAAAAGCCAGCCCCGGACCGGCATCGCAGCGCGCTTCCAGCATCTCCTGGGCCAGCTCGCACAAATGGCAGGCCGAGGTACCGTACAGGGTGTAGAGCCGCTGCGCGGCTACCGTTGTCATCGTTTTTACCTCTCCGTCCAGCGGGTCATTCCCGGTCGCACTGCGGGGCTCACGCCGAGCTTGAACTGCGGCTGCATGAGGCGTTACCATGCGGCCCAAGTACAATAAATCATACCGCTGTATATGCACCAATGCCTGCGGGGCACTGGGCATTGATTGGTGACCGGAGTACCAAGGTGGCATTATTTTCTCAACCGACTGCGCGCGCGCTGGCTATTCTTGACCTGCTGATGGCCAACCCCACCCAGGCTTTCGGCCTGACCGAAATGACCCGGCGACTCGATCTCAACAAGGCGACCTGCCATGCGATTCTGACCACCATGGCGAACTACGGTTTCCTGGTCCAGCATCCACAGACCAAGGCCTACCGCCTGGGGCCGTCGATCATAGCCGCCGGGAACGCGGCCTTTGCCCAATTCCCGGTGCTGGAATACGCCCGCCCGGAACTCGAGGCGCTCCAGAGTGACCTGAACATAGGCTTTGCTGTTACCGGGCGCTCCAAGTTGCACCAGGTTCTGCTGGCCCTCTACGGCCACGCCACCCCGCTCATCGACTCATTCCAGCTGGGCCTGCGCCTCCCCAATACGGCCCCCGTGGCGGCCTGTTTCACCGCCTTTTCCCCGGCACGGGAACTGGAGGCCTGGTTGAGTCGCGCCCACCAGGCCCGGGGAGTCTACGACGAAAAACTCGACCAGAAACTGCGGGTGGCCGCGATTGGGATCCGCGCCCGCGGCTACGAGGTCACCCTCAGGACCAGGGCCGAGGCGAAACTGGAGGCGGAATTGAAGCGCATCCACGAATCCTGGAGCCTGTCTGCGCTGGAGGCCGCCGCCAACCAGTTCCAGTACGATCTCTGCGACGAATTCTATCACCTGGACCGGATCGAACCCAAAACCCGCTACGAGGTCAGCACAATCGCCGTCCCCATATTCGTTCTGAAGGAAGTCCCGATGCTCTGCTTCGTTGCGGGCTCCTTCGACAAGGCGATCAGCGGCGCCCAGATAGGTGACATCGCCGCGCGCATGAAGGAGTCGGCAGATCGGGTCACCCGGTTGGCGAGTGGCAGGGAGAGAGCCGGCTGAAGCGCACCCAAACTCGCGAGCACGGTCCGCATGACTGACAGCGCCCGTTACACGGAAAAGAGAGCCACGTTCAGCCGCATGCTGACGGTCTACGGCCGTAAACCGGCCCTGGAAGCCCTGCAGGATGAGAATCTGCGCTGTCACGCGCTGCACCTGGCCGATAACAATCGCGAGGGCGGGATCATCGCCGAGTTGGCTGCACAGGCTGCACGTCGCGGCGTTGCGGTGCTGCGCCACAGTCGCGCCGAGCTCGCCCGCATTTCAAAAAACGGGAAGCAGGACCAGGGGGTGGCAGTCGATATCGCCTGCCCGGAGTTCCGCAACCTGGAGGATTTCCTGCCGCTACTGGAGCAGGATCGGCCCCTGCGCCTGCTCGCCCTGGACGGGATCAGCAACCCGGCCAACCTCGGCATGATCATCCGCTCCGCCGCTGCCGGGGATATCGACGGCATCATCTGGTCACGCCGCGGCAATGCGGCCCTGGGGCCGCTGGTCATAAAGGCCAGTGCGGGCACCCTCTATCGTGCACCGCTGGTCATTGCCAGCGAACTGCCCGCGGCGCTGCGGCAGTGCGGCGCAAGGGGCGCCGATATTTGCATCCTCGACGCCAGTGCCCCCACGTCCCTGTTTGAGCACAAGCCGGGTCGCCACTGTATCTACGTGCTGGGTAACGAAACCGGGGGGGTCTCCGCCGCGGTGCGGGAGCTGGCCACTACCAGTCTTTCCATCCCCATGGCAAACTCAGTGGAGTCGCTCAACGTGGCGGTCACCGCGAGCCTGATCGCCTATGCCGGCCTGCTGGGAGCGGACAGGGCCCGGTAAGCGGGCGGAACGCTATTTGGAGAGGTAGGACATTCCCTCTTCCAGGCCCTTCAGTGTCAGCGGGTACATATGGCCCTGCACCAGCTTGTGGGTAATGGCGATCGACTGGGTGTACTGCCACTCGTCCTCAGGGGTTGGGTTTATCCAGATCAGCTTGTTGTAGACATCCTGCAGGCGCCGCATCCACAGCTCGCCCGGCTCTTCGTTCCAGTGCTCGACCGAGCCGCCCGGCTGGACGATCTCGTAGGGCGACATGGAAGCGTCCCCAACGAACACCACCTTGTAGTCATGGCTGTACTTGTGCATCACGTCCAGCAGC
>CAYTDW010000314.1:0-4378 GCA_964436585.1 uncultured Halioglobus sp.
AGTGGGATCGCCTGGCCCACGCCATCGATAACCTCGCGGGACGGCGCGTGCTGGTCGTGGGCGGCGGCAGCGGCTACCACTGCTGGCGGATGCTGGGTGCCGGCGCCGCCGAGGTGATCGGCATCGACCCCACGCCGCTGTTCGTGCTGCAGTACTGGGCCCTGCGCAAGTACCTGCAGCGAGATGAGGTCTGGGTGTTACCACTGGGAATCGAGCAGCTGCCGGCCAAACTGCAGGCCTTCGACTCGGTATTCTCCATGGGGGTGTTGTACCACCGGCGCTCGCCCCTGGACCACCTGCTGGAGCTGCGCGACTGCCTGCGCCCTGGCGGCCAGCTGGTGCTGGAAACCCTGGTGATCGAGGGCGGCCCGGGGACAAGCCTGGTGCCCGAAGGGCGCTATGCCCGCATGGGCAATGTCTGGTTCCTGCCGGCCTGCGACACCCTGCTGGGGTGGTTGCGCAAAATGGGTTTTGTCGACTGCCGCCTGGTGGATGTGAACGCAACCTCGACCGACGAGCAGCGCTCCACCGACTGGATGCGATTCCAGTCCCTGGCGGATTTCCTGGATCCGGCGGACCGCGGCAAAACCGTCGAGGGTTACCCGGCGCCCCATCGGGCGATCGTTACCGCGCGCGCAGCGGGTTGAGCGGTAGCTGGCCCGAGCCCGGCGAAATCCAGGCGCAAATCTGGCTGGCCCCTTTCGTTTTCATGGCAGGTTTCCAACTTCCCCGTTGGACCATCTCACTTCTCAGTCGGGCCTGAGGACAAGAACTTCCCGGACAGAATCTCGACAGGAACATTTTCTTGCATGCATTTAAGGCCTGATAAATACTTCACCGCGGTTTATGTGCAACGGTTGCGAATCCGCATGCCCGCCATTTAAAAAGCAACAAAATCCTGGAGGAATAAAATGAAAAAATTAATAGGGATTGCAGCTTCGGTTGTGATGGCAGGCAGCTGCGCACTCACCCAGCTGGCCCGGGCCGACTCAACCGACGCGACCTGCGAATTCTACAGCCACGGCGATAAAAAGAAGGACCGATCCGGTCCCTGTTCCTTTTCCCAACGCCAGGGCTACGTCGATATCGGTCTGAGTAACGGCAAGACTTTCAACCTCAGCCCCGGAAATAAGCCGGACCACTTCAAGGACCAGGAAGATCACAAAGTGGTCAGGGAACAGGGCGAGGGCGGCTCGCATGTGTACAAGTGGGACCAGAAAAAAATTGTCGTCACGTTCAACTGAGGCACTGCTGACGCGCCAGCGGGATCGAGTGGAAACTCAGCAGTGAATGGCATGTTACCGTGTTGCTGAAGTGACCACTCAGCCTCCCTCTATGAAGGCCAGCGGCACTTCGTAGATCTCGGCGCCGTTTATCGTCACCGTCCAGGTATCACCATCCAGGCTGCCCTTGGCCTCGCGGTTGGTGGCGTTGATGTAGTCTTTCATGAAGTTGATGGTGAACTGCTCACCCTTAGGGCTCTGCACCACGACCGAGGCCTGGCCGTCCTCCATGCGCAGTACACCGGCGGGGCAGCTGCCAAAGCCGGCATCACCCACCGCGCGACAGCGCAGCAGCGTGGTCGCGTCGTAGTCCTGGGTCGTGAAGGGTGCAGTGGGGTTGTCATCACCAGCGGACTCGAGCGCGGCCGTGCTCCAGTACACATAGACACTCTCGTCAGGGAATCGAAAGATCAGGCCCTGGTCGCCTAACTCGTCCTGCCGCTGCACTGCGCGGCCATCCTGATCACGATAATTACCCGGGCTATCACCCTGCGGCGACAGGTCGTGGGTGACGCCGTCCTCGCGGGTGATCGTGATGTAGCCGTGGCGCTGGGAGAATGTGCAATGGATCATCTCCTGGGTGTGATCACTCCCCGCGGGATAAATATCACAGCGGGCGGCGGTCGAGTCCGCCGTGCTGGTTGCCACCCATGCCAGCGCCATAACGCCGGTTGCAATTGACCATCTGTTCATAGCTGAATACCCGCTTTATGTACGTTGAGTCCCGATTTTAAGTGCCCGCACTGAGTCATTGCGCATGGAAAGGTGGGGAATGGCGGTTGAATACGCCGTGCTCGAGGAAAAATACCACCTGCTCGGCCACGTCCTTATCCCACATCATGAACGTGTGGCTGACCGGCATTTCGAGGAAGTCCGCCATCCCCGACACCAGGGTTTCACTGACGGCTACCGTGCCGTCTCCCAACTCGTCCGGCTGACCCGGTAGGAAGGGCAATTGATTGACGGTGCCCGCGATAACCCCGAGCTGAAAGTTGACCGGCCCCAGCCGGCGCGGAACCGACTGCTCCGACAGACCGAGTTGGACGACGGCGCTGGGCAGGAACGGCTCAAGCAGTCCGAGGGATTCCAGGTAATCCGCCATCTGGCTGCCCTGGTTGGGCGGCCCGAGCATGACGACCCGCTGCAGGCCGGGGATGTCGCGTTGCGCCAGGTACTGCCGCACCAGGATGCCGCCCAGGGAATGGGTCACAAAAGAAACCCGGTCGAGACCCAGAGCTGCACAGCCGGCCAGACCCTCATCCACCGCCATTCTCGACAATTCCTGGATCGGGTGAGACAGCGAGGGATAGGTGATGTTCACCAACCCGTAGCCGGCGTCCTGCAGTCGCCACTGCAGCGCCTTCATCGACAGCGCAGTGCGCCCCAGTCCATGCAACAGCACCACACAGCTCGTCGACGGCGTCGGGCTTTGACCGCCCGCCGCGGTGTCAACGGATGCGAGCAGCAGGCCGAGCAGCAGCGCCAGCGCCCCACCCCGGCTTACGCGTTCCATAATCCCTCCTAATGCAGCGACTTATCCACCTGGTGATCCTGGAACACGCACTCGAAGACCTCGCGGAAGGTGCGGGCGAAGTGTACATTGATGCCCTCGCGCAAATAAGCGGGCAGCTCCTCGAAATCGCGGCGGTTGGCATGGGGCAGGATCAGCTCCATGATCCTGCTGCGCCTCGCGGCGATAACCTTCTCCCTGATCCCGCCCACCGGCAATACCTGGCCGGTGAGCGTGAGTTCGCCTGTCATTGCCAGCGGCCGCTTGATGCGTTCCTTGCGGGCCAGCGACACCAGGGCAGTGGCAATGGTGATGCCGGCACTGGGTCCGTCCTTTGGTGTCGCGCCCTCGGGCACGTGCAGGTGCACCATGGACGTATCAAAGAACTCCGGATCGCCACGGTAATCCTTGAGGTGTGAGGACACATAGCTGTAGGCGATTTCGGCGGACTCGCGCATCACCTCCCCCAGCTTGCCGGTCATCTTGAAGCCGCGATTCAGGGTGTGAATCTGGGAGCACTCGATGGCGAGGGTGGCCCCGCCCATGGCGGTCCACGCCAGGCCGGTGGCAACACCCAGGCCGCGCATGGGCCGGTCCGGCTGGAACGGCGGCCTGCCCAGCAAGGTGTCGATATCCTTCTTGCCGATCCGCAATTTCTCCTCGCCAGTGTTGAGTATCTGGACGATGGATTTGCGCATGATGCGCGCCAGCTGCTTTTCGAGGGTGCGAACACCCGCCTCGCGGCAGTAGGAATCGATAACATACTTCAGAGCGGCCTCGTTGATTTTCAGCTGATCCTCGTTGAGTCCATGGCGCTCGAGCTGGCGCGGCCACAGGTGATTTTTACCGATCGCCAGCTTTTCTTCCGCCACGTAACCCGACAGGCGCAGGGTTTCCATCCGGTCCAGCAGGGGCCCGGGGATCGTATCGAGCTGGTTCGCGGTACAAATGAAAAGCACCTTGGACAGGTCCACCCGCAGGTCCAGGTAGTGATCCAGGAATTCGCTGTTCTGCTCGGGGTCGAGTACTTCCAGCAGGGCGGAGGCGGGATCACCCTGGTAGGAGGCCCCGATCTTGTCGATCTCGTCCAGCATGATGACCGGGTTGGCGACCCTGACCTCCTTCAGCGCCTGCACGAATTTGCCGGGCATGGCGCCGATATAGGTGCGCCGGTGGCCCTTGATTTCCGCCTCGTCGCGCATGCCCCCGAGGCTGAAGCGGTAGAACTCCCGGCCCAGGGCTGCGGCCACCGAGCGGCCGATGCTGGTCTTGCCGACGCCGGGCGGCCCCACCAGCAACAGGATGGAGCCAGAGATCTCACCCTTGAACGAGCCCACCGCCAGGAACTCCAGGATGCGGGCTTTCACATCCTCGAGCCCCTCGTGGTGCTCATTCAACACCCTGCGGGCGTGCTTCAGGTCGAGTTGGTCGCTGGTGTGCACACCCCAGGGCACCGAGGTGGCCCAGTCGAGGTAGTTGCGGGTCACGCCGTACTCAGGGGAGCCGGTCTCGAGCACCGAGAGTTTGTGCAGCTCATCGTCGATCCGCCGCTGGGCCGCGGCAGGCAGGGTGAGATCGCGGATGC
>CAYTDW010000315.1:0-4361 GCA_964436585.1 uncultured Halioglobus sp.
GACCCGGCCAGCATGCGCAATCGCGCGCTTACCGACGTGTACGAGCCCGGCTCGACGATGAAGACCCTGACCCTGGTGGCGGCACTGGAAAGCGGTCGCTTCACCACCCAGACCATGATTGATACCAGCCCGGGACGCATCCGGGTGGGCCCCAAGGTCTACCCCGATCCGCGCAACTATGGCCTGATCAGCGTGTCCCGGGTGATCCAGAAATCCAGCCAGGTGGGCACCACCAAGATAGCCCTGGACCTCGGCCACGAACCCATCCGTGAAGTATTCAACCGCTTTGGCATCGGGCACTTGCCGGGCACGGGCTTCCCGGGCGAGAGCGCCGGTTCCCTGCCGGATCGCGCCCGCTGGTACGCCACCGAGAAAGTCTCGCTGGCGTTTGGTTATGGCATCAGTGCGACGCCGCTGCAACTTGCGCGCGCCTACAGCGTGTTCGCCAACGACGGCGTCCAGGCGCCCCTGTCGCTGCTGGCGTTGAACGGCGCCGCTGCCGCCGGTGAGCGTATCGTCTCACCGCAGATAGCCCGGGAAGTACTCGAAGTGCTGCATGGCGTCACCGGTGATGAGGGCACGGCGCGCAAGGCGCGTGTTCCCGGCTACCCGGTGGGCGGTAAAACCGGGACCGTCCGCAAGATCGGTCCCGCCGGCTATTTGCAGAACGAGTACGTCGCCTGGTTTGCTGGCATCGCGCCCACCGACAATCCGCGCATTGTCACCGTGGTAGTGATCAATGGCCCCCAGGGCGCCGCCTACGGCGGCGGCGCTGTGGCTGCCCCACTTTTTTCCACGGTGACCCAGGGCGCCCTGCGCCTGCTCAATGTGGCGCCCACCGATGCCGCAGCCCTGGCTGAGGCGGTTGCAGCGGCCGCAAACGCGCGGGGGCCGGTATGATGGCGGCGCCCGGCGCGGTGGCGGCACCGGCGATACCCCTGGCGCAGTTGCTGGGTTGGCCGGGCTGCGCCGGTGGCGACATCCCCATCAGCGGCCTGCAGCTGGACAGCCGCAAGGTGCGCCGGGGGGATCTGTTCCTGGCCGTGCCCGGGGAGGTGCATGACGGCCGCCAGTTTATCGAGCAGGCGGTCGCCAACGGCGCAGCCGCGGTCCTGGCGGAGGCGCCGGTGGCCGGCTTCGTGGAAGCGCTTCCGGTACCGCTGCTGGAGCTGCCGGAACTGCACCTCGAGGTGGGCCCGCTGGCGGCGCGGTTTTATCGCCATCCCAGCCGCGATCTGCACATGATCGGCGTAACCGGTACCAATGGCAAAACCACGACCAGCCGCCTGGTGGCGCAGTTGGGTCGCCTCCTGGGCCATTCCTACGGCGTCATCGGCACCCTGGGCGCAACCCTGGACGATACTGTTTCGGCAGCGGCCAACACTACCCCTGACGCGGTGTCCCTGCAGCAGCAACTGGCGCAATGGCGCGACCAGGGGGTGCACGCCGTGGGCATGGAGGTCTCCTCCCACGCCCTGGTCCAGGGGCGGGTGAACGGGGTGGAATTCGCCACGGCTGTCTTCACCAATATCTCCCACGATCACCTCGATTACCACGGCAGCATGGACGCCTACGGGCGGGCCAAGCTGGGGCTGTTCGCCAGCGCCGGCCTGCGCCATGCAGTGGTAAACCTCGACGATGAATTCGGCCCGGAAGTCATCGCTGCGACCGCTGCGGGCGTCCAGGTGCTGACCTATTCGGGCAGCGGGGCCGCGGCGGATGTGCGGGTCAGCGACCCCCGCTTCAATGCCCTGGGCGTGGATGCGCAGTTGCACACCCCCTGGGGCAGTGGCCGGTTTTCCAGCCCACTGCCGGGGGAATTCAATCTGGCAAATCTGGCGGCGGCGGTGACCGCTGTCGTGTTGGCCGGCGAGGAGCTGGCGGCGGTGCTGGAGGCGATCGCAGGGCTGCGACCGGTGCCGGGCCGGATGCAGGTCATCCCGAACGGGCTGGGACTGCAGGTCATCGTCGATTACGCCCATACGCCGGACGCGCTGGAGCAGGTCCTGGCCACCCTGAAAGCGCATGTCAGCGGTGACCTGGTGACCGTATTCGGCTGCGGTGGCGACCGCGACAGGAGCAAGCGGCAGGTGATGGGCCGCGTGGCCAGCCGCTTCTCCGACCGGGTCATCCTGACCAGTGACAACCCGCGCAGTGAAGATCCCGATGCCATCCTCACGGATATAGCGGCTGGTTGCAGTGGTCCTTACGTCATGCTGCCGGACCGGGCCCAGGCGATTGCCAGGGCTATCGGCGAGGCGCGACCGGGCGACTGCGTGGTTATCGCCGGCAAGGGTCACGAGGACTACCAGTTGTTCGGGGACGAGCGCCGCTACTTCAGCGACGCAGAGCAGGCGAGCAGCGCCCTGGCGCGGAGGGCGGCCTCATGATGCGCCCGCTGACACTCGCTGAACTGGTCGGGCCGCTGCAGGCGCAACTGATCGGGCCCGACCAGGCATTTAGCGGTGTGGCCACTGACAGCCGCACGGTTCGACCCGGTGAGTTGTTCGTGGCGCTGCGAGGCGAGAACTTTGATGGCCACGACTTTCTCGGCCAGGTCGCCGCTGCCGGTGCGGTGGCGGCCCTGGTCAGCGACGTGGCCGACCTGGCGCTGCCCCAGCTGCGGGTTGCCGACACGCAGCGCGGGCTGGGACTGCTGGGCGCCTACAACCGCGCCCTGTACCAGGGACCGCTGGTGGCCATCACCGGTAGTAGCGGCAAGACCACTGCCAAGAATATGGTGCGCGCGGTGCTGGCGCAGGCGGGCCGTACGCTGGCCACCGAGGGCAACCTCAACAATGAGATCGGCGTGCCGTTGACGCTGCTGGCACTGGAGCCGGGGGTGGAATTTGCGGTGGTGGAAATGGGTGCCGGCAAGGCGGGCGATATCGCCTGGCTGTGCGCACTGGGTCGCCCGACGGTGGCGCTGCTGCTCAATGCCATGCCCGCGCATTTGCAGGGCTTTGGCAGCGTGGACGATGTCGCCGCCGCCAAGGGCGAGATTTTCGATGGCCTCGGCCGCGGCGATTGTGCGGTGATCAATGCCGACCAGCCCTGGGCGCCGGCCTGGCGCGCCAGGGCCGGTGAGGCGACCGTGTTCGATTTCAGCCTGGCCGGGCCCGCTTCCGTTACCGCCGCGTCGGTGCAGGCCGATGGCGTCAGGGGCACCCGGTTCACGGCGATCACACCGCGCGGCGAGCAGCAGATCAAGCTGCACCTGCCGGGTGCGCACAATGTGGCGAACGCGCTGGCCGCCATCGCCGTGGGCCTCGCCTGCGGCCTGCAACTGGAACAGATCGGGGCGGGCCTGGAGACAGTGCGCCCGACACCCGGTCGCCTGGCCGCGGCGGTGGCGCCTTCGGGCGCCACGGTCATAGACGACTGCTACAACGCCAACCCGGGTTCAGTGCGGGCTGCGATCGACCTGCTGGCGGGCTGTGAAGGGCGGCGCACACTCGTGCTCGGGGCGATGCGGGAGCTGGGCCCCACGAGCGATGCATTGCACCGGGCCGTCGGCGGCTACGCCCGCGCCGCCGGGATTGACCGGTTCTGGGGTGTCGGCCCCGAGTTGCAGGGTGCGGTCGGCGAATTCGGCGGTGGCGGACGCTGGTTCGCCGACTGCGAGACCGCGGTTGCTGCCCTGGGGAACGAGTACGGGCCCGGCGATACGGTGTTGGTAAAGGGCTCTCGCAGTACCCGCATGGAGCGGGTGCTGCAGGCATTGCTGGCCGCTGCGCCGGCGAAGGAAGGCAGAGCATGTTGCTGATCCTGGCGGAATACCTTGGCCAGTACCAGAAGGCGTTCCTGGTATTCCAGTACCTGACGCTGCGCGGCATCCTCGCCGCCGGCACGGCCCTGGCGATTTCCCTGCTGGTAGGGCCGCTGATGATCCGGCGCCTGAACTACTACCAGGTGGGCCAGGCAGTTCGCAATGACGGCCCCAGCAGCCACCTGAGCAAATCCGGCACGCCGACCATGGGCGGCGCCCTGATCCTGGTGGCCATTGCCATCGCCAGCCTGCTCTGGGGCGACCTGGGCAACGCTTACCTGTGGGTGGCCATCCTGGTCACGGCTGTATTCGGCGCCGTGGGCTGGGTGGACGATTACCGCAAGGTGGTGGAGAAGGATTCCCGCGGCCTGCCGGCACGCTGGAAGTATTTCTGGCAGTCCGTGGCCGGACTGGGCGCCGCACTCTACCTCTATCTCGCCTTTGACACCCCGGTCACCACCGAGCTTTACATACCCTTCTTCAAGGACTTCGCCTGGAGCATGGGGCCGCTGTTTGTCCTGCTCGCCTACTTTGTCATCGTGGGCGCCAGTAACGCGGTCAACCTGACGGACGGCCTGGACGGCCTCGCGAT
>CAYTDW010000316.1:0-4358 GCA_964436585.1 uncultured Halioglobus sp.
CGAAGGAAGCCCTGGGCATGCACGTCCAGCGCGAGGCCGGCGCGCTGGTCTGCCGGCTCGATGCACATGCCCGCCGCATTATCGTGGTCGACGGCCCGGCAGAGGATATCGCCGCCCTGGGCTACCAGCTGGATGACGAGGCGACGCTGCAGGTCGTGCTGCAGCGCCTGCGCGAACGAGCGGTCGAGGTGCAGGAGGGCGATGCCGCGGGTGCCGCCCTGCGGGGGGTCGAGCGCTTCTGGCGGGTCACAGGGCCCAAGGGCATG
Source organism: uncultured Halioglobus sp. (assembly GCA_964436585.1). GTDB lineage: Bacteria > Pseudomonadota > Gammaproteobacteria > Pseudomonadales > Halieaceae > JARRPM01. The sequence continues at coordinate 267 of CAYTDW010000316.1, forward strand.
CCCATCGAGCTTTTCACCCACCCCGTGTGCAGTGCTGAACCGCTCGATATGCTGGCAAGCGGCTTCTGCACCGGGGCGTCGGGCATGGGGCATGTGGCGATCACCTCCCGCCGTCCCGATGCCATGCTCGCGTTCTGGCAGCAGATTTTTGACGCCCGTATATCCGATCGCATCGAGGATCGCGTCTCGGGCCTGCGGATGGACTTCACCTTCATGCGCCTCAACGAGCGCCACCACTCGGTGGCCGTCGCCTGCACGCGCGGGCTCAGGCTCGATCCCATCAGGACCCGCATCCATCACGTGAATATCCAGCCCGCGCAACTGGAAGACCTCAGTGCTGCCTACGTGCGCTGTCGCAAACTGGGCTTCCGGATCGCCAATGCCGTGGGCCAGCATCCGAACGACCGGGAGCTGTCGTTCTACGTGGAAACGCCCTCGGGTTTCCTCCTGGAATACGGGTGGGCGCCGATCGCGGTGGATGAAACCAGCTGGGTAACCGCCCTGCACCAGGGTATCAGCGTGTGGGGACATGAGCCGAAGGACATCACTACCCGGGACAGGCTCGGGGAGCTGGCGCGTGGCCTGCGCTCGCTTGGCCGCACCGAGTACGCGCCTTTCTGAACGTTGAATGATTTGAATAACTAGCGAGGACACTATGGCAACGCAAAATTCGACCGGCGTCGATGTCGTCATCTCCGGCCTGGGCCCTACCGGCTTGACCCTCGCCCACCTGCTGGGCAGGCGGGGTATATCGGTGCTCGTGCTGGAACGGGAGCCCCGGTTCTACGGCAATGCCCGCGCGGTCTACACCGACGACGAATGCATGCGCATTTTCCAGGCGGCCGGCATGGCGGACGAACTGGCTAGGGACATGCTGCAGGATGCCATCTTCCAGTGGGTGCTGCCGGATGGCAGGGTGTTGAACCAGCTTATCCAGAAAGAGCGACCCCATGGTTGGCCCGCCAACAACCTGTTTTACCAGCCCTTGCTCGAAACCAGCCTGGCCGACGGGCTTGCGCGCTACCCCACTGTGTCGGTGCGCAGGGGCAGGGAGCTGACGAGATTTGCCCAGGACGGCGAGGGCGTGACGGTATTCCATGTTCCCAGCCAGGGCGCACAGTACAGCAAGCCCGCGACTGTGGCCGGCGTGGTTCCCGGGCCCCCGCAAGGCGAGGAGTCGATCCGGGGAAAATACCTGATCGCCTGCGACGGGGGGCGCAGTGCGGTGCGGGCACAGCTCGGCATCAGTCTGACGGGCAAGAGCTTCCCGAATCCCTGGATAGTGGTCGATATCAGGGAAAGGGCCGGGGAAGACTGCCTGCGCCACCTGCCGTACTTCAATTTCGTTTGCGACCCCGACTGCCCGACAGTGAGTTGCCGCCAGCCGAAAGGCCACCACCGCTTCGAGTTCATGCTGATGCCGGGGCAGACGGCCGAATATATGGAGGACCCGGCCACGGTGCGCCAGCTCCTGTCGCGCTATGTGGAGGTGGATAAGGTCGAGGTCCTGCGCAGCCTGGTTTACACCTTCAACGCCCTGGTCGCCGACCGCTGGCGGGAGGGCCGGGTGTTCCTTGCGGGGGACGCGGCGCATATGACGCCGCAGTTCGTCGGGCAGGGGATGAACGCGGGCGTGCGCGATGCCTACAATCTCGCCTGGAAACTCGCGGCGGTACTGCAGGGCAGGGCAACGAGCGCGCTGCTGGAGTCCTACCAGACGGAGCGGCGTCCCCATGCGAGGGCGATGATCGACACCTCCATCCTGATGAAAAACTATGTCTCCGTGGCCAACCCGGTGCTGTCGGGGGTACGCAACCTGGCCACCCGGGTCGCCCGGGTCACGCCGGGTCTGAGGGACTATTTTTCCAGGGCCAAATTCAAACCGCGCCCCCGCTACCAGGACGGGCAGTATTTCGGCCAGCCGCGCAGGCGACGCGCGGGGCCGGAAGGCGAGCAGATTCCGCAGCCCACCGTGATCGGACGCGACGGTGCACGGCAGCTCCTGGATGAGGTGCTGGGCGATGGCTACGCGGTGATCGGCTTTGGCGTGGACCCCCGCGCCCTGCTGTCGCCGGCTGAACTTGGCTCCCTCGCGCGGGTGGACGCCCGCTATGTGACCCTGTTCCCGCTGGGGGGGCGGCCACAGGGTTTCGATGCGGCCAGGAGCGCCCCCGAGGGTCTGCCGGAATTGGAGGATTTCAACGGCGAACTGACCGCCTGGCTCAGGAAATCCGGCCTGGGCCGCGGCGCGGTCGCCATCGTTCGTCCCGATAAATTCACCTACGCGCTGGTTGCCAGCAGTGAACTGCCGCAAACCGTGCGCCGGCTTGCTGATGATCTGGGCATAGCCGGTACGCGCGCAGGGGCGGTGGCGGCGTGAAGCGGTCTACGGCGACGGTTCGAAGTTGAGCCGGTGTTCCAGCGCGCGCACGGTGTTGCGGATGTGGGCTTCATGGGCGGCCAGCAGCGCAGCGATATCCCGCGCCAGGGCGGCTTCCAGCATCGCCACATGCTCGCCGTGGATGTCCCGGTCGCCGCGATCCACCCGGGCAATAATGCGGTAGCGCCGGTGCTGGTCGTACAGCAGTTCGTAAATGCGCAGCAGCCAGCGGGATTCGCACTGGCTGATCAGCGCGAGGTGGAAGGCGTTGTTGCGGGCCTCCCACAGCACCGGCTCGGGCTCGGCCTGCTTTTCAATTTTCTGCAGGTGATGGAAGGCCACCACGACCTGCGACTCCCAGTCGTCCGTCGCCCGCGCCAGGCTCTCGCGCAGGGCCATGCCCTCGATGGCGATGCGCAGCTCGGTCAGCTCCCGCAATTCCCGGGCGGAGATGTCCGCCACGCGGAAACCGCGTTGCCCCTCGACCACTACGAAGCCCTCGGCGCTGAGCCGGTGCAGGGCCTCGCGCAGTGGGGTGGCGCCCACCGCGTAGGCCGAGCGCAAGTGCTCGATGCCAAGCTTGGACCCTGGCGCGAAGTCGCCGTGGATCACGTCATGGCGCAGCCGGGTGTAGGCCTGGTCGCTCAGCGTCCTGTGCGCGGTTGCGGTGGGGTCCTTGGCTGGCTCGGTCATAGCCCTCGTCTCGGGGATAAAATATCGATAAAACCTTTCTCTAATATCAAAATATATATATTATTGCCCAAGTCTATGGGAAGGCGGCCGAGAGAACAATGATGACCCCGAAAAAAATCAGTGACCATGGCGAGGCCCTGTTCGAGGCCCTGCGCCAGCGCCGTACCCTCGCGCCCCTGACCGAGCGGGAGCCGGGTATCACCATCGAGGACGCCTACCGCATCTCCCAGGTGTTCCTGCAGCGGCGCATCGCTACCGGCGAGCGGGTGGTGGGCAAGAAGATCGGCGTCACCAGCAAGCCGGTGCAGGACATGCTCGGCGTCTTCCAGCCGGATTTCGGCTTCCTGACCGATGTGATGGAATACCCGGACGGGGCCAGCATCCCCATCGCGGGCAACCTGATCCAGCCCCGGGCCGAGGGCGAGATCGCCTTCCGCCTGCGCAAGGACCTGCGAGGCCCCGGCGTCACCGAGCGGGACGTGCTCGAAGCCACCGCCACCATCATTCCCTGTTTCGAGATCGTCGACTCGCGCATCGACGACTGGAAAATCAAAATCCAGGATACCGTCGCCGACAATGCGTCCTGCGGTGTCTACGTGCTGGGCCGCAACGAGGTGGACCCGCGGGATTTCGATTTACCCGCCCTGAAGATGACGATCTACAAGAACGGCGAGCGCCATGCGCAAGGGCTCGGCAGCGCGGTGCAGGGCAACCCCCTCACCGCCGTGGCCTGGCTCGCCAACACCCTGGGTGAGTTTGGCATTCCGTTCAAGGCAGGCGAGGTGATTTTGTCGGGCTCCCTTGCGCCTTTGATCCCGGTTGTAGCCGGTGACGAGATGTCGCTGGAGATCGATGGCATCGGCGGCTGCAGTTGCCGGTTTGTTTAGCGCTTTCTATGGCGATGCTTTCGATGCCGAGAGCGCAACCGATAGTGGGTCTCCAGACACGCCGTGAATACATCCATGTAGGCTCGCTGTGGCCATCCATGGCCACAGACGGTCTGGAGCCCCACTATCGGC
>CAYTDW010000317.1:0-4357 GCA_964436585.1 uncultured Halioglobus sp.
TGGTGCCAGTCAGCGTCGGAATAAAGGCTGCGCAATACCGGAAAGCCCCCGCTGATAAACCCCTCGATATTGTTGTAGACCAGGCGCTGGTAGATATCGAGCCGCCGCTGTTCGACACCGGCGGGAGCAGGTGCCGCAACAGGATCCCGCAGGTACCGCGCCATCGCCAGCTGGCTCTCGCGCAGGGAGGGGCCGTTCACGCGCTCGCCTGCACTTTCAGGCCACCGCGCGCGAACTGCTGCAGGCGTCGCACCTGGTTCACCTCAAGCAGCAACTGCTCCAGCGGGGGCAGGTTGAAATCCCGTTCCAGCAGGGTGGGTACCGGCCCCAGTCGCTGGTAGGCCTGCGCCAGCAACGCCCACACCGGATCGATAACGTCGGCGCCGTGGGTATCCACCTTGAGATCCTGTGCCTCATCGTAATGCCCCGCCACGTGTATGTAGCGGGTGCGCTCCAGCGGCAGCGAATCGAGAAATTCCACCGGGTCGTAGCAGTGGTTGATACTATTGACGTAGATATTGTTGACATCCAGCAACAGCTGGCAGTCGCTCTCAGCCAATACGGCGCTGATGAATGCCGCCTCGCTCATGTCCGCATGCGGCTGGGCATAGTAAGAGGCATTTTCCAGGGCGATAGGTGCGCCGATGATATCCTGTACCTGTCGCACCCGGCCGGCCACGTGGCGAACGGCTTCGCCGGTAAAGGGTAGCGGCAACAAATCGTAGAGGTGACCGCCCGCCGCGCAGTAGGTCAGGTGCTCACTGTAAAGAGGTGCGTCCAGCTCCGACATCAAGGCCTTTACCGATCGCACCAGGTCAATGTCGATCGGATCCGGGCCGCCGATATCCAGGGAGAGCCCGTGCAGGACAATCGGATGGCGCTCGGCCAGCTGGCGCAACTGCCGCCCGAAGCGCCCCCCGACCCCGATCCAGTTCTCCGGGGCCACTTCCATGAAATCCACCGCCGCGCGGTCCATGGCTTGCAGCGGGCCCAGCAGGGCCCGCCGCAAACCCAGACCTGCGCCGCGCAGGTCCGGGATGTGCTCAGGCATCAGCCGCCGCACTTGCCCTCACCGGCTTTACCTTCACCGCACTTGCCTTCACCGGTTTTACCTTCGCCGCACTTGCCCTCACCGGTTTTGCCCTCGCCACACTTGCCCTCGCCGGTTTTGCCCTCGCCACACTTGCCCTCGCCGCACTTGCCTTCGGCGGGCTCATTGTAGTTGGGCAGGTCATAACCGCCGCTCAAGTGCTGGGCGGAAAACGGGTTCACCGCTGCGGAGGCTACCGGAGCGATAGCACTTGCCAGGAAGGCGGCACCCAGAGCGGCTGCCAGAGGTTTCTTGATATTGGCCATAACGAATTACCTTTCAGTTGATTGAGTCGATGATGTGATAGCGCGAAGCGTCCCTACTGAAGTACTGCCCGTGAGCAAGCTCCACGGCAGTTGTGACACCATAGCACGGTGGAAGTTGCATCCAATAGCGGCAGCCCGTCCTGCGGCTTAACCCACAGTTTCAACGCGGGTTTTTGCCCAACCACTGCACCACCGCCTGCCACTGCTCCTGCAGGCGCTTGGCGGATACCGCCTGGCGGGTTCCCAGGCTCTGGGCGAAAAGGGAAACCCGGAACTCCTCCAGCAGCCAGCGGTGTTGGGCCGCCTCCTCGCTGAGCAACAGCAGGCCGGGCTGCCTGGCGGCGGCCTCCCACAGCGGCGCCGCCAGTGCCTGCAGCTGCACGCTGTGAGCCTGGTCTTTTGCATACTGACCGGGGAGCCGCTCGAGGCGCGTGCGCACGGCCTTCAGGTAGCGTGGCAACTGGTCCAGCCAGGGCGCGGGGGTATCGCGCATGAAGCCCGCTGCCAGCAGGTGCTGCAGCTGCACATCGATATCCCGCCGGGCATCGGGCCAGGCGCCGGGTTGCAGGGCCGCCAGCAGCCGGCGAATGTCCGCCAGCACCCGCAGGCTGGCCAGCAGCATCGCTTCGAGCTCGTTGGCCCGGGTGATGACGTCCGCCCTGCCCCGCTCCAGCAATTGCAAAAAGTCGTTCTGTGCGTAGGGCGGGGCCGCATCCACCGCCATGGCCTGCAGGTAGGCGGCATCGACCAGGTCCTCCAGCAGCGCCGCTCGCTCCAGTGATGCCGCAGCCAGCACCAGGCTGAACTCATTGCCCTGCAGCAGCTGCTTGCGCAGGTACTTGACCTGCTGGGCACTGTGCAGGCGCAGCAGGCGCAGCACGCCCCGGCGATGCTGCAGGCGGGCTTCCCCCGGATAATCGCACAGGACGATGGCGACGCTGTCAGACTCATCCAGCAACGCCGGGAAGGACAGGATCTCGAGCCCCGCCTGCTGAAATCGCCACTCCCGCGGCAGATCGCCAAAATCCCAGCGACTGATGCCGCTGCGCGCAGGAGAATGCCCCCGACCCGAGCTGACACTCTGGCGGGTATCGCCGCGGAAGCGGTTCACCAGCTCGTCCAGGTTGCGTCCCTGTCCGAGCAGGCGACCGTCGGCATCGACCACCCGCACGTTCATGCGGTAGAAGTCGTCGAGCTTCTGCGGTGCCCAGTCCTCCAGGGCGAGCCGGGGGCCGCCCTGCCTGCCCAGCGCCAGGGACAGGGCCTGCAGCAAATCCACATTGCCGGGTTCGAGCGCGACCAGGGCGCGGTCCACGTGGTCGGGGACCGGCACCAACTGCTTGCGTTTCTCCTTCGGTAGTCCCTTCACCAGCTGGATACACTTCTCCCGCAGCAGGCCCGGTACCAGCCAGTCGAAGCGGTAGCGGGGCACCCGGTTGAGCAGCGCCACTGGCACCGTGACCGAGACGCCGTCCGTCGCGCCGCCCGGCTCAAACTGGTAAGTCAGGCGAAACTGCAGATCCTCCCAGCCCAGGTGGTCGGGAAATTGCTCTTGCAGGTTCACACCCGGATCACGCGCCAGCAGGTCCTCGCGCTGCATGCGCAGGCCGGCCGCGGCGGCGGGCTCACGCTTCAACCAGCCCTGCAGCCGCCCTGCGGTGTAGGCATCCAGGGGCAGCCGGGCGGCATAAAATTCGTACACAACCTGGTCATCAACCAGAATATCGCGGCGGCGGGTACGGGACTCCAGTTCTTCCAGCTCGCGCACCAGGCGCTGGTTATGTTTGAGGAACGGCGGGGCGGGATGCAACTTGCCGGCCACCAGCCCCTCCCGGATCAGCAGCTCCCGCGCCTCCCCCGGGGCAATCGGTCCGTAGTGGACCGGGCGCTTCTCGACCAGGGTTAGCCCGTACAGCGTGACCCGCTCCCAGGCCATCACCCGGCCGCTGCGTGCCTGCCAATGCGGCTGGGAATGATGGGTGCGCAGCAGCGCGGGGTTGATATCCAGTGCCCACTCGGGATCGATCGCTGCCACCTCCCGCGCGTATACGCCGGAGGTTTCCACGACCTCCGCCGCCACCAGCCATTTGGGCGGCTTGCGGGCCTGGGACGAGCCGGGGAATATCTGCAGCTTGCGATTGCGACTGCCCAGGTATTCCCTGCCCTCCTGCAGCTGGGCGATATTGCCGAGCAGCCCGGCCAGCAGGGCCCGGTGCACGCCCTCGTAATTTTCCTGTTCCGCCAGCGCCGGCCGTGGCTTCAGCTGCTGGCTGCGGCAGGCGATGCTGAGTTGGGTGTGCACATCCCGCCATTCCCGCATGCGCAGGTAGGAAAGGAATTCGCGCCTGCACAGTTTCGCCAGCTGGTTGGCACTGAGGGCCTGGCGCTGCTCCTCGTAGTAGCGCCACAGATTGAGCCAGGCCATGAAGTCAGACCGTGGGTGACGAAAGCGGGCGTGGGCCTGGTCCGCCTGCTGCTGTTTTTCGGCTGGCCGCTCCCGCGGGTCCTGCACGGCCAGCGCGCTGGCGATCACCAGCAACTCCTCCAGGCAGCACAGCTGCGCTGCGGCCAGTACCATTCGCGCCAGCCGGGGGTCGACAGGCAACCGGGCCATGCGCCGGCCCAGATCGGTGAGTTCACCGGCGGGGGTCACCGCGCCCAACTCCTCCAGCAGCTTGTAACCGTCGCGCACCATGCGCGGATCCGGCGGGTTGATGAAGGGAAAGTCCTCTACCTCACCCAGGCCCAGGACCAGCATCTGCAGCACTACCGCCGCGAGACTGGTGCGCATGATTTCCGGGTCGGTAAACTCCGGACGGCGCATGAAATCGGCCTCGGAGTACAGGCGGATGCAGACGCCGGCGGCTACGCGCCCGCAGCGTCCCTTGCGCTGGTCAGCGCTGGCCCTGGATACCGGCTCTATCGGCAGGCGCTGCACCTTGGTGCGGTAACTGTAGCGACTGATACGCGCCACACCCGGGTCGATGACGTAGCGGATACC
>CAYTDW010000318.1:0-4348 GCA_964436585.1 uncultured Halioglobus sp.
AGTCTCCTCGGGGGGCGGGCAAATCGAGCGGCACAATCTAGCGGCTTGCCGCCGGGGGTACAAGCCCCGGCCGGAAAAATCAGTAGACGGGCAATTCAATGTGGGAGAAGAGCTCCTCGAGCTCCGCCTTGCTGTGTCGCGCGAAGGCGGCCTTTACCACGTCGCGGGTAAGGTGCGGCGCGAAGTCCTCGATAAATTCATACATATAGCCGCGCAGGAAGGTGCCGCGGCGACAGCCGATACGGGTGACGCTGCTGGCAAACAGGTGACTCGCATCCAGGGCGACCAGGTCGGCGTCCTTGTCTGCGTCGTAGGCCATGGCGGCAACGATGCCGATACCCAGACCCAGCCGCACGTAGGTCTTGATCACGTCCGCATCGGCGGCGGTAAACACCACCCGGGGTTCCAGGCCTTTCTGCACGAAGGCTTCATCCAGTTTCGAGCGCCCGGTGAAGCCGAATACATAGGTCACTATGGGGTGCGCGGCCACGTCCTCGAGGCTGAGCCTGGAGGGCTGGGTCAGGGGGTGATCGCGGGGCACGAGTATGCAACGGTTCCAGCGGTAACAGGGCATCATGATGAGGTTGGAGAACAACTCCAGCGCCTCGGTGGCGATGGCGAAATCGACGGTACCGTCCGCTGCCATCTCGGAAATCTGCATCGGTGTTCCCTGGTGCATGTGCAGCGAGACATCGGGATAGCGCTGCATGAATTTCCGGATCGTCGCGGGCAGCGCGTAGCGCGCCTGGGTGTGGGTAGTTGCGATGGACAGGGAACCCTTCTTCTCGTTGGAATACTCCTGCGCCACCTGCTTGATGCTTTCGACCTTGCGCAGGATCTCACCGGCGGTTTGCAGGATGGCCTCGCCTGCCGGAGTCACATGGGTCAGGTGTTTACCGCTGCGGGCGAAGACCTCCACCCCGAGTTCGTCCTCGAGCAGGCGGATCTGCTTGCTGATACCCGGCTGCGAGGTGTACAGGCTCTGGGCGGTCGCCGACACATTGAGATCGTGGTGCGCCACTTCCCATATGTAGCGCAGCTGCTGCAGTTTCATGCCATCCTCCGAAATCGCCCCGGTGCCGGGGACACTGTCGCTTATGAAGAATAGCCATTAAACCCGGCAAAGGCCAAATATATAAGCAATAACCGGCACGGTCGGCGTTTCAGGCGTTGGCGATCCCGTGAGGCACGTGGCCGGTGGCTATATGGGGGCTGGCCGAGGCGCAGTGGGCGGGTTGGTCGTCGAAGAATACGTCGGCCTGGTAGGCTCGCAGGAACTCGGTTTTCTCCAGACCCCCCAGGAAAATCGACTCGTCGATGCGGATATTCCAGGCGCGCAGGGTGCGGATAACCCGCTCGTGGGCCGGTGCCGAGCGGGCCGTCACCAGTGCCGTGCGGATGGGCGCCTCGCTGGCGGGAAAGGCCTGCTGCAGGCGCTGCAGGGCGGCGAGAAAGGGCTTGAACGGCCCTCCGGCCAGGGGCTCCCGGGCGGCCGCCTTCTCGCTGGCGGTAAATGCCTCCAGGCCCTCGCTCTTGTAGACCCGTTCCGCCTCGTCGGAAAAGATCACCGCGTCGCCGTCGAAGGCGAAGCGCAGCTGGTCACTGTCCGAGCCGACGCCAGTGCTGGACACCAGGGTGGCGGCGGCCACGCCACAATCCAGCGCGTAACGCACGTCTTCCGCCTCGTTGGACAGGAACAGCTGGCAGCCGAACGCATTGATATAGCGCCACGGGCTCTCGCCTCCGCAGAAGGCGGCGCGCTTGATGTCGAGGTCATAATGCTGGATGGAGTTGAATACCCGCAGCCCGGTATCGGCGCTGTTGCGCGATAACAACACCACCTCCACTTTGGATTCTCCCCCGAGGCGCTGGTTCAGGCGCAGCAGCTTGTGCACCAGGGGAAACGCCTCGCCAGGCTGCAGCGGATCCTCTTCCCGGGCCACCTGGTACGCGGAATACGCCTCCAGCCCCTCGCTCTGGTACACCTGGTGACTTTCGTCCAGGTTGAACAGGGCGCGGGAGGAGATCGCGATAACCAGTCTGTCGGTGAGGGTCTGCGGCATGGGGCAAGGATACCCGCTGGCGAGGGCCGCTACTAGCTGACCTTCAACGCGCCCCGCTCTTCCAGGTCCAGCAGCAGCAACTGTTGCAGCAGGAAATCCTTTGTGGTCTCCGGGTGCTCGAGGTGAACCCGCTCGAGGAAGGGACGCGCCGCCGCCTCGTCCGCCTGGTGCAGGAGGGCCTTGAAGGCGGCGCGGACGAACTGGCCGGGCTCCTCGCTCAGGGCCTTGAGCTTGCGCAGGCTCGCCGCCAGTGCCAGCTCCTGCTCGGTGAGGTCGGTGCCGAAGGGATAGGCCGGCAGCAGCCCCTTGCGCGCCAGCGGCGCCAGTGCCTGCTGCAGGCGCTCGGGCGTGTTATTGCGGGCCTGGGGCGGCAGCTGGTAATCGGGTTCCAGTTTGTTGTGCCGCCTCGCAAATTCGAGCAACTCCGGCTGGAAGCGCGAGTCGGCGATATTGACCAGGCGCTTGATAATCTCCGAGTCGCTCTGGCCGCGCAGGTCGGCCACGCCATATTCCGTGACAATGATATCCCGCAGGTGCTTGGGAATGGTGATATGGCCGTAAAAGGGCACGATATTGGATTTGAGTTCCCTGCCGCTGCCACGGGTACTACGGATGCACAATATTGAACGCGCCCCCGGCAGGTCATGGGCCATGGCGACGAAGTTGTACTGTCCCCCTACCCCGCTGATTGCGGTGCCGTCCTCCAGGGCATCGGAGGCCACGGCGCCGGTGAGTGTGACCATCATGCCGGTGTTTATAAAGCGCGCCTTCCGGCGCTGGGCGCAGTACAGCGGGTAATCCAGCAGCAACTGGTTGGTGCGGCTGACCCCGGTCATGCAAATCTGCTCCTGCCCCTTCGCATCCAGCGCGCGCAGCTTGCGATAAAAGTCGGCAGGGCCGAGGAAAAATCCCCCGTGGAGGATCCTGCCGTGGCGCAACTGCCTGCCCTTGCCCTGGGCGAGCACCGCGGCCCGGGTGGCGGCGTCGTCCATGTCGTTGGCCAGCGCCCGGCCCGCAATGGAAAGCCCGCCCGGCGCCAACACCGCGGACGGGTCCAGAACGCCCCAGTGCTTGAGTTCCGCCAGGGCGCGTTCATCCAGGCGCGCCGGTATCAGGCCGCTGCGGCGGCCGTAGTCGTAGAGTCGCTCGTCGATGTCATCGCCGATAGCGCCGCTGTTGAGGCCCAGCTGCAGCGTGAGGTTGTCATACACCTTGCGCTTCACCACCCCCTGCTCCATCAGGTGCATCATGCCGTTGACGAACATCTCGGTGGAGACATAGAGCCCCTGCTCGAACAGTTCGCTATGCGCAGCCGCGGCCGGCAGGGTAGCCAGGGCCGCCACGGCGTTGCGGTAGTCGCTGTTGTGTTGCTGGCGCAGGAGGCAGGAATAGGCCACCGCATCCCCCAGCGCGCCGATACCGATCTGCAGGGTGCCGCCATCGGGCACCAGCGTGCTGGCATGCAGGGCGGTGGCGTAATCCTGCAGAGGTACCGCGGCATTGGGCACGGCGAACAGGGTCTTGTCATACTGCGGGTTGCGCACCAGCAGGTCGAAGGTGCCGACCCCGACCTCGGCGTCGTTTTCCATGTAGGGCAGGTCCGGGTGGACCTGGCCGATGGCAATGCAGGTCCTGCCGGATTCCTGGTACATCTGCATCAGTTCGACCCCGGTATCGGGGTTACAGGACAGGCTTACCGAGAGGCCCTCCGGGGTATCCCGCGCCGCCACCAGCTGCACCAGCACATTGGCGCCGGCGTCGAACATGTCGCGGGCGATATGGGTGTAATTACTGGAGATGTAATTGCGCTGGGCCGAGGGCACATTTTTCATCGACCCGGCTTTGAAATAGAGTTCAGTCACCTGGATATTGGGTGGCAGCGTATCGCTGCGCACGGGTTCGATAAAAGCCAATTCCTCGTAGTCACCAAACATGCGCTCCAGGATCGGGCCCGAAAGGCTGGCCTGCAATCCCGTGCCCAGAGGGGGCTTTTCCAGGCACAGCGCTGTATAGATATGCAGGGAAATTCCGGGGTCGGAGGCGGCGCGGCGGTAGAACGCGTTCAACAACTGCACCGGCTTGCCAAGGCCCAGGGGCGCCATCAGCACCAGCTGCTTGCCGACACTCGTGATGGCCCGATCCACACACTCCTCCACCGTTGCCACTACATCTGTCATCGCTGCCTCCTTGTGGATGCGTCACACACCCGTTGTCATTGTCCGATGGAAGAAAGATGCTACCGGCCCAGTGTCCAGCGCGCCTTGATTCTGCTCAAACCCGGCGCT
>CAYTDW010000319.1:0-4339 GCA_964436585.1 uncultured Halioglobus sp.
CCATGGTAACCCGAACCCCGTAGGAGTCCTCATCCCAGAACTGCTCACTGCCCCGGAGCGTGTTGTCCGCCAGGTTGTCCTGGTAACCGTCCCGGCTGATTTTGATACCGGCGAGGCGAAAGCCCAGCGTGTCGCTTACTGGCAGATCAACGGCACCTTCGAAATGCATAAGCTCATAGTCGCCGAGCCTCACTTCGCCATACCCGCCCAGTTCCTCACCCGGCCGCTGCGGCGTGAACAGCAGTGCGCCGCCGGTGCTGTTGCGCCCGAACAGGGTGCCCTGGGGGCCTTTCAACACCTGCACACTCGCCAGGTCGTAAATAGCCAGGTTGGTGCCCTGAGTGGGGGTCAGCACCACTTCGGCAAAATAGATGGGCACGGCGGGGTCCTCGGTAATCGTGACCGTGGACGGCCGCTGGCCACGCAGGGTAATCAGCGGGCTGTTGGTGCCGGTGCCTCCGGAGGAAATCCGCAGGGAGGGTACGCGAATGCCGAGATCTTCCAGCCGGACGATGTTCTCGGTGCGCAATCTGTCCGCGCTCAGGGCGGTTACCGCGACCGGGATGTCCTGCAGCAATTCCTCCCGGCGCCGCGCGGTGACCACCACCTCCTCCAGCACGACAGCCTGCCTTTCTCCCGGGGGCTCACTGGTCTGGGCGAGGGCACCGGTCGCATAGCCACCCGAACCCACCACCAGCATGGCAATGGCGCAGCGCATTTTAAAGGCGCCGTTGCGCTGCTCGGGGAACCGTTGTACTGACTGCTTATCGAGTAGTTTGCTCATGGCTTTTATCTCTCTCTGGATTAAAACAAAGCGTTGCTAACTTACAAACACGGACTGTGGTGTATCTAAACTCACGGGCTCTGCGCGCACAACACCAACCGACCTGCCGGGCTGCATTTTGCCGGGAAGATCAATTTCCAATGCTGTGATGGACAGGACGGCCATCTCACCCGGCTGCCTTCTGGGCATGGTGTGCAAACATTTTCATCAGGTCGCCGGAGGTGATACGGCGCGGGGTCTCGCCCTCCGCCAGGGGCTTGTCACCGCCGTAGGATTGCGGGGTGGTATCCACCCCATCCGCCGCCGCCTGCGCCCGCAGGGCGCCCACCGTCAGTTTCTCCCGCTCAATATGCTTGAACATATCGAAATTGAACCAGCGCATGGCGTTGCGGTGGGTCACCTTGTCGATCTGCTCATCGGAGAGGTGGGTAATGGTCTTCCACAGATACTCCGGGACCTCGGGCCACAGGGTATCCGAGTGGGGGTAGTCGGTTTCATAGGCCACCAGGTCCTCGTTGACATACGCCAGGTTTTTGAGGCCAAAGGCATCATCGATAAAGCAGACCATGAAATGCTGCTTGAATATATCGCTGGGCTTCTTGCCCTGGAAACCGGAATGGGTCCAGGCCTTGTGGCGCGAGTGGCTGAAATCGGCCCGCTCCATGAAGTAGGGTATCCAGCCCAGGCCGCATTCGGACAGCGCAATTTTCATCCGGGGATAGCGCTCCAGCGCCGACAGGTTCAGCCAGTCCGCCGCGCCGATGGCGCTGGACATGGGCATCGTGGTGATCCAGGCCTCGATGGGGGTTTCCATGGAGGCGTGGGGAACCGGGTTGCCGGCGCCGATATGCAGGCACATGGTGAGGTCGTGGTCGGTAATGGCCTTCCACATCGGCTCCCAGTAGTCGTTGTGCACGCTGGGCAGCCCCTGGGAGGTCGGGTTTTCATTCAGTGACACCGCGGTACAGCCCTTTTTGGCTATGCGCTTTATTTCCTCGATGGTGGCCTTCATATCCCAGGTGGGCAGCAGGGCGCAGGGGATAAAACGGCCGGGATAGGCGCCGCACCACTCATCGATATGCCAGTCGTTGTAGGCGCGCAGGTGGGTCAGCGACAGTTTTTTGTCGGGCGCCTTGTGGAAGCGGCCGCCGTCGAAGCCGACACAGGTGCCGAAGTTCAGGGAGGCGGCGATACCGTTGGCGTTCATATCGTCGATCCGGGCATCGACGTTGTAGACACCCTTGCGCATCTGTTCCAGCGAGGTCGGCTCCATGCCGTACTCCTCCAGGGGGCGACCCACAACCGCGTTCAGGCCCACCGAGGGCATGAACATGCCCTGGTAGGACCAGTAGCTCTTGCCTTTTTCATCGGTGCAGAAGTTGGGCGCGGTGGCCAGGTCGGCGCCGGACAGGTGTTGGTCGAACATATCCGGCGGTTCGGTGATGTGATCATCCACACTGATAATCACCATGTCGTTCATTTGCATACGTTTCTCCACCCGGTTCTGCCCGTATTTAGAATGTTGTCCCTGCGAACAGACGCTCGCCAGGGTTAGGGGCATGCATTAAAGGCGACGAACCGCCGCCACCGTTATTATACACCAGTGGTGTTTATTAACAAGATAATGGCAGTGTGATTTCGCGCCGGGAATCAGCTGACCACCCGGCCCCCATTGACGCCGATGGTCTGCCCGGTGACATAGCCGCTCGCCTCCGAGACCAGCCAGGCACAGGCATTGGCAATGTCTTCCGGCTCGCCCTGGCGGCGCACCGGCAACATCGACACCAGGGCCTCCATTTTGCCTTGCATCAGCTCTCTCTGGGCTTCCGCCATGATGGTATTCATCACCGAACCCGGCGGGATATTGTTGACCGTGATACCCAGGGGGCCAAGTTCCTGGGCCAGCGTGCGGGTGAGGGAAATCACGGCCCCCTTGGAGGAGGAATAATGCGCCATATTGACGCTGCCGGTCTGCGCGCTGGAGGAAGAGATATTGACGATGCGGCCCCATTTGGCCGCCTTCATATCGGGGAGCGCTTCCTGGGTAACAATGAAGGTGCCCCGCACGTTGACCGCGTACATCTGGTCCCACTGCTGGTCGGTGAGCTCCTCGAATGGCACGTTGCCGGTGATGCCGGCATTGTTGACGACCACCGTGACAGGACCGAGTGTCTCCCGCAGTTTGGCCAGGGCGGCCCTCACCTGCTCCCGACTGGAAATGTCGGCACCCAGGGCAAGCGCCCTGCCCCCGGCCGCCTCTATCGCTGCCACGGTACCCGCACAGCGTCCCGCATCCAGGTCAAGGACGCCAATTGCGATCCCGTCCTCGGCGAGACGGCGACTGCATGCCGCGCCGATGCCCGCTGCTGCGCCTGTTACCAATGCGACTTTCTGGACCATGATTTTGCCTCCTGTAACTTGATGAACTATCTGTCTGCAAATCCAACCGGCGAGTATCCGGATGGTCTACCGCGATCAATCGGGCTGGCCGGCACCAAAACAATGACGCGCAACCGCCGCCGCCTGCCCACCCCGCCCACCCAGCTCGCTTAGCAGCGCCTTCATCCGGTAGGTCCACAGGTGGATGGGCATCTCCAGGGTCATGCCCATCGCCCCCATCATCTGGTGAACGTCATAATTGACCCGGGTGGCGCTGTCCTGGGCGTGCAGGGCGGCCAGCGCCGCATCCCCGGCATCCCCCGTCCAGGCGGCCTTCAGGGCCAATCGGCGCACGCCACCGGCCAGCACCGCGCACTCCGCCATGCGGTGCCGCAGGGCCTGGAAGCTGCCCAGGGGGCGACCAAACTGCTTGCGCACACTCAGGTGTTCCACTGTCGCATTGATTGCAGCCTGCATCAGGCCCGCTATCTCTACCGCACAGGCGATACGCAACCAGGTCTTCACCATTGCAGCCGCCCCGGCAGATAATGGTGTGATCTCAGGGGTACCCGTCAGCCTGCCCATGGGGTAGGCGTACAGCGAGTCGACCGGTTGGGTATCAGTTTCTCCCGGGTGCGCGATGCCGATCCCGTCCCCGTCAATGAGGATGAGGGTTTTGGCGCTCGCCACAAAGCGGCCGGGACGACCGTGCTCAACCAGGGCAAAGGGCCTCGGCAGCTCGATATCCAGCTGTGGTCGCACCAGCATCGACAGGGCGACCTCCGCGGTGTACGGCAGCCGGGCCAGCCGCTCCACCGCGAGCGCGGCGGAGACCGGCCCCAGCTCCGGGATCGCGGCAATGTCGAAGTACTGGCCATTTTCCAGCTCCTGTTCCAGCTCGCGCCCCTCCAGGGCGAAGCCGGCGAACTCGGTGGGCTTGGTCTCGAACCGGGTGCACAACCTGTCGATGGCCCCGGCGAGCGCCGCCTGGTCGGAGTTGAGCGTAAAATCCATCAGCGCGGCTCCCGTGGCAGTTCGAGCAGTTCCGTGGCAATCAGGTTCAACTGGATCTCGGCCGCCCCCGAGGCAATGCCGGCGACGATGCCGCGCTGGTGGTGGGCCAGCAACAGGGGGTCGCCACCGGCGAGGGCCTCCGGCACATGCTCGACCACAAAC
>CAYTDW010000320.1:0-4325 GCA_964436585.1 uncultured Halioglobus sp.
GGTCTCCAGATAGGCCACCCCCAGCAGGTAGCGGGCCTCGGCGGACTCGTTATCCAGCTGCAAGGTGTTTTTCAACTCGATAATGGCCGAGGTGTAGTCAGCGCTGGCGAGAGACTGGTTCGCCTGTGCCAGGTGGTCCGCCGCGGAGTCGCCCCAGTTGCAGGCGGACAGCCCGAGCACGAGGGCAGAAAGGCAGGCAGTCCTTGCAAATTTCATCGCTGGTTTCCTCATGAATGCACACATCGGGGCTGCGTGCGCAGTTGTCGGTGGCGCTGCAGGCCCTGCCTGCCGAAAACACTAACAGAAGGCTGTGCAGTGAGACCAGTGGTATCAGGGCTATTTGGTCCACCTGAGATTTGTCTCGCAATCACAAGTCGAATACCCTGACCCGATAGCGAACGGCTGTGGAGCGGGCACCCCTTATGGCGGTGGAAATCGAGCGAAAATTCCTGGTGGACACTGCGCTGCTGGGGCCCTTGGCAAAGGGTGTCGAGATGAGCCAGGGGTATATCAGCAGCGGGGACGGCGCCGTGGTGCGCGTGCGGTTGGCCGGGGAGCGGGCCTGGCTCACCTTGAAGGGCCCCGCGGCGGGTCTTGTGCGCAGTGAATTCGAGTACCCGGTTCCGGCGGCGGATGCCCGCCAGATGATCGCTGAATTCTGCGGCGGCAGGGTTATACGCAAAACCCGCCACCTGCGGGAAGTCGCCGGCTATGTGTGGGAGATCGACGTGTTCGCCGGGGACAACGCCGGTCTGATCGTTGCGGAAGTGGAACTGTCCGACCCGGCGGAGCAGCCGCCGCTGCCGGACTGGGTGGGGCTGGAGGTGACGGGGGATACGCGCTACCTCAACAACAACCTGTATACCCGGCCCTACTGCGCCTGGACTGAGAGCGGCGCGTCTGATGGCCGTGGCTCCCCGGGCTGAGGCGCGCCTCAGTCGCGCGCTGCGAGCGCCTCCGCCGCCAGGGCCAGATTTCCCCGGCGCAGCCGTTGTTTTATGAGTTCGAGGGCGCGTTGCCCGGTTGCGGCCAAGGCCTGTTGCAGCACCTGTGCAGCCACGCCGGCGGATGTGGTCGAATCACATGATTCCCGTGCGCTCAATGCATCGAGCAGCTGTCGGTGCACTACGGTATCGTGCCAATCGCCGAGCAGGCTCTGCAGGGATTTACACTCGTCCAACAGCCTCGCAGTCAAGGATTCACCCGCGTCGTGCGGCAGGGTATCGAGGGTATAGCGCAGCTCCTTGATGGCGATGCGCAGCTTGTGCCAACGCCTGGGGTCATCCCGGATCATCGCCTTGCGACCGGCGGCATTGACGCGCTGCAGGATGCTGTCGAGTTCCCGTGTTGCGATGGCCTGGCAGCCAGCTGCCATCTCAGTGATGTCCGCCAGCTCGTCCCAGCGCGCCAGGGCTGCGCGCCACTGGTGGGAGCGGAGCATGTGATACACCTGTGCGCGGGCGACCTGATGGCACTTCTCGAGCAGGGGCAGCAGGGCGCGCAATGGCTCGGGCCCGAGCTGGTCCTGCGCACTGGCGACCAGGGTGTCCCAGTCCCGAGCGTCATTGGTGGCGCGCGCGAGGGCGCCGAGCTCCCGCCGCAGCTCCCGGGCTTCATCCAGCGCTACTTTGCGCAGCACGCTGCGCATTCGCCGCAAGGTGACCCGCAGCTGGTGCAGGTCCACTTCGCTGTAGCCCGCCAGCAGTGAGCTGCGCAGGGCCTTGAGCCGAATCGTCGATTGCTGTAACTCGAAGTTCACTGGCTGCTGCCCGCTCCATTCCCGGAAAAACCGGGATGTCCTGTGCGCCCCGGCGCGCTATCCAGCGCCACGGCGGCTGGCCCGGCGCATTGGCAGGGGCAGTATACCCTCTGTCCGGGAATGTGCCTGATAATCTTCCCGCCGTGTGTTCGAAACTTTTTCGAGCGCAAACTTTTGCGCCTGCGCTTGTCAAACCTTCCGGCATGGGGGCAAAATCGGGCCGCCGCGGTGACCCGCGAAGGGTGCGCCGCGCCCTGGCCGGGCGCCGGGTCCAGAGGAGGTATGAATGTTCAGGGTTTTGGTGTTGGCGGTGCTGGCGCTGGTTTCAGGCTGCCGGGACGAGGATATGCTGGCGACTTACCTTGGCCCCTATTACGGTGGTTTCGACACCGCCATGACGGCAGATCCGGGCGACGACCTCAACCCCAACCAGTGTGCGCCGGGGGAGGACAGGGCACTGTGCCTGCAGGCCCATGGCAACCCGCTCAGTCATTTGCTGATGAAGCTGGACCGCAACGCCGCCGGCGAGCTCACTATCGCCTTTTTTCGCGGCCAGGAAGAGTTTGAAACCGGCAGCCCCATCTATCTGAGCGAGGGCTGCAGGACGTCCCTGGGTCCCTCCCGGGACCTGGAGCTGCATCGTATCGACAAAAGCCTCGATGAAACCCAGTTGCTGGCAACCGCCAGTTTTCCACTGCAGTTTGGTAACCAGGCGCTGGAATGCACCAACAGCGCGCGCCTGGGCGCGAGCCGGGATCCCGCCATGGAACTCAGCCTGCAGGTCAACCCCGTATCGGGCGCCAGCGCCATCAGCATCACGCTGGAGAAATCGCGCCGGGACGGGGATTACCTCTACGTCAAAAAGGACGGCGAAAAAGTGCCGGTGAGGCTGGATTTGCGCTACGTGGGTACCGATGGTGGCGAATCCCGGCGCCTGTGCGCCGCGGACGGTGAGACCACCATCGAAAGCAAGGACGGGGTGGAGGCGGTGTGCGTGATGACCGGGCGCAAGCGATGGCAGGTGGTTCTGCCCCTGTCACCCTGGGGGCCCGGGGTCACCGCATTCTGGGGTTCCACGCTTACGCCCACCTGGTACCGCACCAGCGGTGAGCCGGATGTCGTGACCTTTCACCGCGCGCTGTTCCTGCCGGTGCAACTGGAAGACGACGCGGCGCAACTGACGCCCGACTGAAACCTGCGCTCGACATCGGTCGGCGCAGGGCTCTCGCGGCGCGTATAGCCTGCTGCTAATTTTCCCGGCGCTGCTGCGCCTGCCACAACCCGGCGTAGTGCCTGCCCTGCGCCAGCAACTGCTGGTGGGTGCCGCTTTCAACGATTTCACCCTGGTGCAGCACCACGATCCTGTCGGCGTCGACGATAGTGGACAGCCGGTGGGCAATCACCAGGCTGGTATGGTCGCGGGCGATCTCCCGCAGCGCCTCCAGAATGGCCCGCTCAGTCCTGCTGTCGAGGGAGGACGTGGCCTCGTCGAACACCAGTATGGGTGGGCGCTTGAGGATGGTGCGGGCGATGGAGACCCGCTGCTTCTCACCGCCGGACAGCTTCAGCCCGCGTTCGCCCACCAGGGTGTCCCGCCCCGCTGGTAGCAGGCGGATGAATTCGTCCAGGTGGGCGTGGCGGATGGCTTCCTCCACCTCGCTGTCCGAGGCCTGCGGATTGCCATAGCGAACGTTTTCGAAGATGCTGTCATTGAACAGCACGGTGTCCTGCGGCACGATGCCGATGACCCTGCGCAGCGAGGCCTGGCTGACCTGCCGGATGTCCTGGCCGTCGATGAGAATACGGCCCTGCTCCGGGTCGTAGAACCGGAACAACAACTTCACCAGGGTTGATTTGCCGGCGCCGCTGGTGCCCACCACCGCGACTTTCTCCCGGGCCTGCACCGTAAAACTGACGTTCCGCAGGATGGCCCGCTCCCGGCTGTAACCGAAACTCACGCCGTCAAAAACGATCTGGCCGCTGCGCAGTTGCAGCTCGCCGGCCCCGGGCACGTCGACCACGGTCGGCGCCAGCGCCAGCAGCTCGAACATCTTTTCAATATTGGCCATGGAGCCCTTGATCTCCCGGAACACGAAACCGAGGAAGCCCAGCGGCAGGAACAGTTGCAGCATGAACTGGTTGATCAGGATGAAGTCGCCGAGGGTGATTTCCCCGGCCCGCACCTGCCACACAGCCAGGCCGATCATACTGGTTTGCGCCAGCGCGATGATCAGCGCCTGGCCGCCGTTGAGGCCGAACAGGGACAGGCGGTTGCGGCGCCGGGCAAGTTCCCATTTTTCCAGCTCGGTGTCGTAGCGGCGGGCCTCGAAATCCTCGTTGCCGAAGTATTTCACGGTCTCGAAATTGAGCAGGCTGTCCAGGGCCCTGGTGTTGCTGGCGGAATCCGCCGTGTTCATTTCCCGGACGAACTGGGTACGCCATTCGGTGGCCCGCAGCGAAAACACGCCGTAGGCGAGCACCGAGACCAGCGTGATCAGGGCGTAGCTGACGCTGTAGTTGTACAGGAAGATCGCCACCACCATGGCGATTTCCAGCAGGGTGGGAG
>CAYTDW010000321.1:0-4302 GCA_964436585.1 uncultured Halioglobus sp.
GAGCGCATGGATGCGCGATACGAGCCCCCATGGATGGGTTCACGGCGAGTCCAGCGCGGGTGGTACGTATGCTCGGTGCGGGGAGTAATGAACGAACCGCACAATCGAATGCTGACAGAGCTATCCCGGCGCGAGTATACGTTGCCAGTGGAACGAACGAGAGGAAGCAACAAATGAGCAAGATATGCAAAGACAGGGTAGTCATCATCACCGGCGCCGGGGGCGGGCTTGGGGCTGCGCACGCGCGGGTGCTGGCGGGTGAGGGCGCCTGCGTCGTGGTGAACGACATCAACGAGGCGGCGGCCAGGAAGGTGGTTGAGGAGATCATCGCCGCAGACGGCAGGGCGGTGGTCAATACCTCCGACATCACCAACTACAACGACAGCCTCAATGCCGTGCAACAGGCAGTGGCGACATTTGGCGACCTGCACGCGGTGGTGAATAACGCTGGCATCAACCGCGACCGCATGTTCGCCTCGATGACCGAGGAGGACTGGGACCTCATCATGGCAGTGCACCTGAAAGGGCATTTCTGCATCAGCTCCCACGCCGTGCACTACTGGCGCGGCCGCTCCAAGGAAGGCAAAGCGGTGGATGCGCGCATCATCAACACCAGTTCCGGCGCCGGCCTGCAGGGTTCCATTGGCCAGTCCAACTATGCCGCCGCCAAGGCGGGCATCGCCGCGCTCACCCTCAACCAGGCCGCGGAGTTGCAGCGTTACGGCATTACCGCCAATGCCATCACCCCGGCGGCGCGCACCGGCATGACCACGGCGGTACCGGAGATGGCCCAGCGCATGGCCAAACCGGCGGACGGCAGTTTCGACTACTGGGCGCCGGAGAATGTGTCGTCGCTGGTCGCCTGGCTGGTATCCACCGAATCGAAGCAGGTGACGGGCCGGGTGTTCGAGGCGGAGGGCGGCAAGATCTCCATCGCCGACGGCTGGCGCACCACCGAGGGCGTCGACAAGGGCGCGCGCTGGGAGCCGGCGGAAGTGAAGGACGCCATCGCCCAATTGCTGGCGAAGGAAGTGCCGGCCCAGAAGGTCTACGGCACCTGATCTGTAACGGGAACTGACAGCGGTCACAGCTATGGATTTCAGATTCAGCGAAGAACAGCAGATGATCCGCGCCACCGCGGAGGCTTTCCTGGGCGAAGTGTCCACCTCCGCCGCCGTGCGCAGCGCCATGGCCACCGAGCAGGGCTATGACCCGCAGCTGTGGCGGCGGATCTGCACTGAAATGTACTGGCAGGCCATGCACATTCCCGAGGCCTACGGCGGGCTCGGGCTGGGCTACGTGGAGCTGGTGGCCACCCTCGAGCAGATGGGCCGCTACCTGCTGTGCTCGCCCTTCTACGCCAGCGCCTGCCTTGCGGCCAACGCCCTGCTGGTCGCCGGCAGCGAGGAACAGAAAGCGCAGTACCTGCCGCAGATCGCGAGCGGCACCACCGGCACCCTGGCCTACACCGGCAGCAGCGGCCGCTGGGATGCCGCCGCGGTGGATGTGGTCTGTGCCGCCGCGGGCGAGGGCTACCGCATCGATGGCACCTATCGCTATGTGCCCGACGGCCACACCGCGCAGCTGCTGGTCATCGCGGCCCGGGCCGCGGGCACTGTCGGCGAGAACGGTATCAGCCTGTTTATCATTCCCGCCGACACCGCGGGGCTCAGCCGCCAGTGGCTGCCCACGATGGACCAGACACGGCGCCAGGCCCAGCTCGTGTTCGACGATGTCTTTGTTCCCGCCGCGGCCCTGATGGGCGCAGCGGGTTGCGCCTGGCCGAAGCTCGCGCAGATCATCGACCTCGCCACTGTCGCGATCGCCGCCGACCAGGTGGGCGGCGCACAACAGGCGCTCGACATCACCGTGGCCTACCTCAAGGAGCGGGTGCAATTCGGCCGGGTGATCGCCTCCTACCAGGCGCTGAAGCACAAGGCGGCGGACATGATGGTCAGGGCGGAGGCGAGCCGTTCCGCGGTCTATTACGCCGCCTGCGTCGCCGATGAGGCCCTGGGCGGCGGCCCGCTGGGCGCGGAACTCACGGAGGCCGCCAGCATTGCCAAGGCCTACTGTTCAGACGCTTACTTTTTCAACGCCGGTTGCGGCATCCAGTTGCACGGCGGTGTGGGATTCACCGCCGAATACGATATCCAGCTGTATTTCAAGCGCGCCAGGTCGACCGAGATCTTTCTCGGCGACGGCGCATTCCACCGGGAGCGGCTCGCGCGCCTGCTGCTGGACTCTGCGGCCCCCGGGCAGCAGCGGGAGGCGCTGGCATGAAGCTGAGTTTCAGTGCGGCGGATGAGCAGTTCCGCGCGGAAGTGGCCGACTGGCTGGCGGCGAACCTGTGCGGTGAGTTCGAGCTGGTGCGCTTTCGCGGCGGACCCGGGGACGAGCACAGCTGTGTCGAGGAGCGCAAGGCCTGGGAGCGCAGGCTGCACCAGGGCGGCTGGACCGGCCTGGGTTGGCCGCGGGAGTACGGCGGCCGCGGCGCCAGCATCGAACAGCAGGTAATCTTCAACGAGGAATACGCCCGCGCCGGCGGCCCCGGGCGCATGGGGCACATAGGCGAAACCCTCACCGGGCCCACCCTCATCGCCTTCGGCAGCCAGGAGCAGAAGCAGCGCTACCTGCCGGGCATCCTGCGCGGCGAGGACCTGTGGTGCCAGGGCTATTCCGAGCCCAGCGCCGGCTCCGACCTCGCCAATGTAAAGACCAGGGCGCGCTTCGACGAGGTCGGGCGCCAGTGGCTCATCAGCGGCCAGAAGGTGTGGACCTCCCTGGCCCACGAATCGCAATACTGCTTTGTTATCGCCCGCACCGATCCTGCGTCGGTGGGGCACAAGGGGCTGGGCTTTTTCCTGCTGGCCATGGACCAGCCCGGTATCGCGGTGCGACCGATCGAGCAGCTCACCGGCACCAGCGAGTTCAACGAGGTATTTTTCGATGACGCGGTCTGCGGCGAGCACGATATCGTCGGCGCTCCCGGGCAGGGCTGGCAGGTGGCCATGGGCCTGCTCGGCTTCGAGCGGGGCGTGTCCACCCTCGGGCAGCAGATGCTGTTCCAGAATGAGTTCGATGCAGTGCTGCGAATCGCTCGTGAAAACGGCGCCGCCGCCGATCCCGCCCTGCGCCAGCGCATCGCGGATGCCCATGTGGGCCTGCGCATCATGCGCTTCAACAGCATGCGCATGCTGTCGGGTGGCGGCGACGACGGCAGCCTCAGCCGCGAGGCCATGATCTACAAGCTGTACTGGGCCACCTGGCACCGCAACCTGGGCAAGCTGGCGATTGACGTACTCGGTCCCGAGAGTGAGATACTCGACGCCGCGCCCTACGCGCTCAACCGCCTGCAGTCCCTGTACCTGTTCACCCGCGCCGATACGATCTACGGCGGCACCAACCAGATCCAGCGCAATATCATCGCTGAGCGGGCGCTCGGCATGCCTCGCGAGCCTCGCGGCTAGTGGCGTTCAATCAAGGAGTTTTGCCATGGCACTGAAGGATCCACCCCCCTATGTGAAGGGCCACAACCTGCTCGCCGGAAAATCGGTGCTGGTCACCGCTGCCGCCGGCGCCGGCATCGGTTTTGCCGCCGCGACCCGGGCGGCGGAGGAGGGCGCCCGGGCGGTGATGATCAGCGATATTCACGAGGGTCGCCTGCAGCAGGCGGTGGCGAAGTTGCGTGCAGCCACGGGGCTGGAGGCGGTGTATGGCAAACTCGCCAATGTCACGGCCGAGGCCGAGGTGCAGGCCCTGGTGGATGCGGCGGAAGCAGAGATGGGTGGCGTGGACGTCCTCATCAACAACGCGGGACTCGGCGGCACCCGCCTGCTGGTGGACATGGCGGACGAGGAGTGGTCCCGGGTGCTGGATATCACACTCACCGGCACCATGCGCATGACCCGGGCCATGCTCAGGAAAATGCAGCCGCGCGGCGCCGGGGTGATCGTCAACAACGCCTCGGTGCTGGGCTGGCGCGCCCAGAAGGAGCAGTGTCACTACGCGGCCGCCAAGGCCGGGGTGATGGCGCTGACCCGCTGCGCCGCGCTGGAAGCGGCGGATTTCGGCGTGCGCATCAACGCGGTGTCGCCATCGATTGCCTTTCACGAATTCCTGAAAAAGACCACTCCCATGGAATTATTGGAGGAACTGGCTGCCAAAGAAGCGTTCGGTCGCGCGGCCGAAGTGTGGGAAGTGGCCAATGTCATGATGTTCCTGGCCTCGGATTACTCCGGCTATATGACCGGCGAGATCGTCTCCTGCTCCAGCCAGCGCGCCTGAACAGGCGCAACGGAC
>CAYTDW010000322.1:0-4300 GCA_964436585.1 uncultured Halioglobus sp.
TCTGGCGGATCACTTCCTCCAGCCCGCCCTGGGAGTCGGGAAAATAGGTCCGGTAGACGTGCAGCACCTTCATGACGGCGGTTCCCCGGCGGCCCTGCGCCAGGGCGCGACCCACAGCAGCAGCAACATACCCGGAATTGCCAGGATGGCGCAGAGCAGGAAAAAACTGACCCAGCCGACCTGCTCCACGATAATCCCGGTGCTGGCGTTGGCGAAGGTGCGCGGCAGCGCTGCCAGGGCGGTGAACAGGGCGAACTGGGTGGCAGCGAAGGTCTTGCTGGTCTCGCGCGCGATGAACGCGGTGAAGGCGGCGGTGCCCATGCCCACGCCGAGGTATTCGAAGCCGATGACCGCCGCCAGCATCCACAGCACCGGGCCGCTGTTGGCGAGTATGGCAAAGCCGAGGATGCTCACCACCTGCACCACCCCGAACAGCCAGAGCGCGCGGTTGATGCCGATCTTTATCATCATCAGGCCGCCCACCAGGCCGCCGAAGATGGCCGGCCACAGGGCCGCGTGCTTGGCCACCAGGCCGATCTGGGTCTTGCTGAATCCCAGGTCCAGGTAAAACGGCGTGGACAGGGCGGTGGCCATATTGTCGCCGATCTTGTAGAAGAACATGAAACCCAGCACCAGCAGCAGGCCCGACCAGCCGCGGCGGCTCACGTACTCGGCAAACGGGGCGATGACCGCCTGGCGCAGCCCCATGCCGGTAGGCAATTCAGATTCCGGTTCCGTCACCACCAGGGTCATCACCAGCGCGACGGCCATGAACGCCGCGGTGATCCAGAACACGCTGGACCAGGGCAGGATGTCGGCGAGAATGAGGGACAGGGAGCCGGGCACCAGGCTGGAAATGCGGTAGGCCTGCACGTGAATGGCGTTGCCCAGGCCCAGTTCCTCATCCGGCAGGATCTCCCGGCGGTAGGCGTCGAGGGCCACGTCCTGGCTGGCGCTGAAAAAGGCCACCGCCACCGCGAGCCAGGCGATCAGCCAGGTGGAGCGGGCGGGCTCAAAGGCCCCCAGGACACCGATCGAGAGCAGCAGCCCCAGCTGGCAGAGCAGCATCCAGCCCCGGCGCCGGCCGAGGAACGGCGGAATCCAGCGGTCCATCAGCGGCGCCCAGAGGAATTTCCAGGTATAGGGGATACCCACCAGGGCGAACAGGCCGATCTCCGCCAGCGAAACGCCGCCCTCCTTCAGCCAGGCCGGCACCAGCTGGAACAGCACGTACAGGGGCATGCCGGAGGCGAAGCCGGTGAACACGCAGATCAGCATGCGGCGGTTCAGTACCGCCTCGCGCCAGCCGCTTCCGCTCACAGCCACTGCAGCAGGCTCTGGCAGTGGCGCTCACCGAACTCGTCCCACAGGTCTTTCTCCGCCAGGATCAGCAGCATGCCGACGGCGAAGAGGCTGCGGTGCGGGTGCCGGCGCGCGCGATCGTAATGCGCGAACAGGGCGCGCAGGCTGTCCAGTACCAGGGAGGGCTCGGGCTGGTAGAGCGTCATCTTGTCCGGCGGCGGTATCGGCCGGGTGAACAGCGGGGCACCGTCCAGGTACTTCTCGGACAGCCGCTTGTTCACCTGGATCCAGGTGCTGCGAAAATCGCGATAAAGCCCGCGGTGGACGTAAATGCAGCCATGCATGGGTTCCTCGGGGCAGACCTGCAGCAGCAGGCGCAACACGGCCTCGTTTTCGCCCTTGTCGAAACCCACCCGGTTGAGGCACAGCTTGATGTACAACTGGGTCGGGCCGAGACTTTCGTTGGCGCTGGCGCCGGCCGGTTGCAGTGGCGCGATGCCCGTGGCCGCGCAGAAATCCTCGATGATATCGCCCCCCACCCACTGGGCCGCCTCGTAGGGGCGGATCACCATGTGTTCCCGCCCTACCGCCTTGCTCCAGATATCCAGCAGCGCGTCGTAGTCGTGCTGGAAAATCTGGTGGGTCTGGTAGAACTGGTAGGCGTTGTGCGCCCACTGGCGCGCGCCCTTCACGTCCTGGTTGAAGAAGGAACTGTACAGCTCGTCCTGGCGGCGCAGGTATACCACCACCTTCAGCTCATGCCCGCTGAGCCGGTTGCGAATGTCCGCCAGCATGTCTTCCAGGCGCTGGGTCTGGCCAAAAAACAACTCGGAGCTGAGGATGATCTTGTCGATCCGCTGTTCGTGCTGTTCGATTTCCCGCTGCAGGTCTCCCCAGGCCTCACCGCGGGTGCGCTCGCCGTACCACAGGTCCGCCATGGTGTGGCCCTGGTAGGCCTGGATCAGGTCGCAGACCAGCGTGTGATGCGCATCGCCGTGGCGCAGCAGCCTGGGGTAAAGCACGCCCCGGGACAGCAACTGTTTGTAGTTGGCGGCCAGCGTGCCCTGCAGGGTCGAGGTGGCGGTCTTGGGGGCGTCGATGTGAAGGTAGACAGTGGCCATGCGTTACCCGGGACAGGTTTCCCGCTCACTCCTTGTAGACGATGTCGTGCATCGGGCGCGCCGACAGGCGCCGCTTGAACGACTGCTTCAGGCGGAACGGCACCAGCGCCACGCACTTTGCCACCAGGGGCGTACGGCTCAGGCGCCAGATGCCGCGCAGCAGGCGCTCGGAGCGGGACAATCCCGCCCGCACCAACTGGTAATTGTCCGCCAGGCTCTCCAGGGTCGTGTGCTCCAGGCTGCCCTGGCGCACCGGCACCGCCTGCAGGTAGGCCGCCGCGTAGAAATCGCTATCCCCTTCACTGCGCTCGCCCGTGCCGGCAGGGGCAGTGGCGCCCACCTCCAGCGCACTGCCGGCCAGCAGCCCCTGCCAGTACGCCAGCCAGTCGGGTACTGACCGGTCCCAGGGGATTATCGCACTGAACGCCCGCCCCCGTACCCGCTCCGGGAAAGCGCCGATATCCGGCACAACGACCGGCAGGCCGCAATGCAGGGCGATACTCAGGGTGTAGCTGTAGGTCTCCGGCCACAGGGCGGGGTACCAGACCAGGTCCGGTGCGATCGCCTCGATCCGGGCGTATACCTCGCTGTTGCGGTAGGGCCCGTGGGTGATCACGGCACCGTCCAGCGCGCGGTAGGCGTAGCCCAGCAGGTGGAACTCGATGGCCTGGCCGGCCATGCCCTGGGCCACCGCCTCCAGCGTGTCAGCCCCCTTCTCCCGGCTCAGGGCTCCCAGCACCAGCACCCGCAGGGGCCGGTCGAGGGGCAGGTCCCAGCGCGGCGCGGGCCAGGGCCGGGACAGCTGGTAGTCGGGATGCCAGGCCGTCACCGCGCAGCGCAGGGTAAAAAACCGGCTCAGGCGCTGGCGCGCATCCGCGGAGGGGAAAATCACCCGCTCGGCATTCTCCACCAGCAGGCGCTGGTTGTCCCGCCATTGTTCGGCGCTCACGCCCGGCGGCAGCGGATAGTGGCCCGCGCAGCGCCGGTCGAAGTCCTCCAGCCCATCGCCGACGAAGCGGGCCTCGCTGTCGGTCAGGGTGGGGTTGCCATTGACCAGGTAGTAGTCGTGGATGGTGAGGTCATAGCCGCAACCCAGCTCCGCGGGCAGCAGCCAGAGCCGGGGCGGCAGGCCCATGGTGTGGTGAAAATGCACCCGCCCGACCCCCAGCTGCGCCAGCAGGCGCTGCAATGGGTCATATTCCCGGGGCAGCTCGAAGTGCAGGCCGTCCAGCAGGCGGCGCGGGCCGTCGTAACAGCTCAGGGTGACCGACTCCCCCTCCCGCTCCGGGGTCAGCTGCAGGAACAGGGCCCGGCCCCGGTACAGCTCCACCAGCTCCTCGACGTGCTGCTGGGCGCCACCGCCCAACTTGTGGGAGATCATCAGCACCCGGGGCAGCGGGCTGGCCGCCACCAGGGCCAGCAGGGCCCTGCCGCGCAGCACCCGGGCGGGGTCCGCCGCGAGGTAGCGCTCGACATCGCCGGCATAGCGGGGGTGCTTGCGGGCCAGCAGCTGCTGCGCCCGATCCACCCGGGCCTGCTGCTGCGCGCCAAAGCTGACCCCGCCGGCGTGGTAGACGAAGCAGTTGGCCAGGTGCAGGTTGCGCCAGCCGGCCTTCTCCGCCCGCTGGCACCAGTCGTTTTCCTCGCCGTAGCCGTGGCCGAACGTTTCCAGGTCGAAGTAGCCGATGACGTCCAGGCAGTCGCGGCGCAGGTACATGCAGCAGCCCACCCCGGTCGGCACCGGGATCACATCCGCCGCGGTGAACTGGCGGGCGAAACAGGCATCCAACTCGGCCACGGACAGGCCGAACAGCAGCGGGTTATCGCGGCAGAAATCCGGGAAACTGCAGATCGTCGCGTTGTTCGAAAACGGCGTC
>CAYTDW010000323.1:0-4299 GCA_964436585.1 uncultured Halioglobus sp.
TTCCTCTGTAAACGATCTCATGCAAAAAGCTCCCGTGAAGCGGCGTGGTCCAATGCGATTTGCGGCGGTGCGAAGCGCTCGCCGAACGTGTGCTCCAGCTCCCGGCAGCGTTCGACAAAGCGCTGCAGGCCATAGGTGTTGACGAACTGGATGTAGCCGCCGGTCCATACCGGCGCGCCAATACCCATGATCGAGCCCACATTACCATCTGCCACCGAGCGCAACACGTTGGTTTCCAGGCACTTGAGGGACTCGATCACCGGCCGGAACAGCAGTCGGTCTTTCATATCCTGCTCGCTGAACTGTGCCGCCGGTTTATAGTAGAGGTCGAACAACCCCGGCCAGATGGCCTTGCTGCCATCGGCAGCATATTCGTAGAACCCGCCGCCGTGGTGGCGGCCGCCGCGCCCGTGTTCGCCGACCATGGTGTCGATGACTGAACGCACCACGCTGCCGTCGCCCCACTTGTCCTGCACACCCAATTCCTTCCAGGTCTCCTGGGCCTTGCGGCTCAGTTCGAGGCTGACCTCGTCGTAGACGGCCAGTGGTCCCACCGGCATGCCGATAGCCCTGCCCATGGCTTCGATCCGCACCGGGTGCGCACCCTCGCTCAACAGGCGCACGCCCTCATCCAGGTAGGTCCCGAACGTGCGCGAGGTGAAAAAGCCCATGGAGTCATTGACCACGATCGGTGTCTTGCGAATCTGGCGGGTATAGTCGAAGGCTTTTGCCAGGGTTTCATCCGACGTTTTCTCTCCGCAGATAATTTCCACCAGGGGCATTTTGTCCACGGGTGAAAAAAAGTGGATGCCGATGAAGTTCCCCGGCCTGCTGCTGGCCTGGGCCAGCTGGGTAATGGGCAGGGTGGAGGTATTGGACCCCCACACGCCATCGGGCGCCAGGCGACCCTCTGTCGCCCGGGTGATTTTATGCTTGAGCGCCATATTCTCGAATACCGCCTCGATGATCAGGTCGCAACCCCGCAGGTCGGCATCCTCGGCGGTGGGCTTGATCAGGCCCAGCACGGCAGCTTTCTGCTCCTGGCTCATACGCCCACGGGCTACCTGTTTTTCCAGCAGTTTCTCCGAGTAGGCCCTGCCCTTCTCGGCCGCCTCCAGGGAAACATCCTTCAGCACCACCTCGATGCCGGCACTGGCCGACACGTAGGCAATACCCTGGCCCATCATGCCGGCACCCAGCACACCCACCTTTTTTGTGGTGCAGGGCGCAACGTCCCGCGGCCGGCTGGCCCCGCCATTGACCTTGTTCATGCCGAAGAAAAAGGTGGAGATCATATTCTTGGCCTGGGGCGTGACCGCAAGGTAGGTCAGGCCGCGGGACTCCACTTCCAGCGCGGTGTCGAAATCCAGTCGCGCCGCCTCGACGGCGCAGTCGAGAATTTTTTCCGGGGCCGGCAGCAGGCCGCGGGTCTTCTGCCGCAGCATTGCCGGCGCAGCCGCGACCATCTGGGCAATATTCGGTGAACTGACATTGCCGCCGGGCAGGCGAAAGCCCTTGCGATCCCAGGGTTGCACCGCCGCATCCTCGCTGCCTTTGTTGGCGAGGATCCAGGCTTTCGCCCGGGGCACAAGCTCCGCCACGGTCGCCACGGTTTCATGGATCATGCCCTCGGCCAGGGCGGCCTGCGGTGCCACCTTCTTGCCCTCGAGGAGGTATGGCAACGCTTTTTCCAGGCCCAGCAGGTTGACCATGCGGACCACGCCGCCACCCCCGGGCAACAGGCCGAGGCTCACTTCCGGCAGGCCCAGCTGCACCGATTTGTCATCCCAGGCGATGCGGTGGTTACAGCACAGGCAGATCTCGAAACCGCCACCGAGGGCGGCGCCATTGATCGCGGCCACCACCGGTACCGGCAGTTTCTCCAGCCGGCGCAGGTTGTGCTTGGTAACCCGCAGCATGTCCATGAACTGCGCCTCGTTGCCCTTCTCGGCGGCCAGCAGCTCGTTGAGGTCGCCGCCGGCGAAGAACACCTTTTTGGCAGACGCGAAAATCACCCCGGCCAGACCTTTTTCCTGCTCCAGCCGGTCGATGGTCGACGCCATCGCCTGCCGGTATTCCTCGTTCATGGCGTTGACCGGTCCGGTCATGTCCATGGTCACCGTCACAATGCCAGCGGCGTCTTTGTCGTACTTGAATGCGCTCATGTCCTGTTCCTGTCGGGTTGATTCTTCGCCGCTACTACACGCGCTCGATAATGGTGGAGATACCCATGCCGCCGCCTACACACAGTGACAGCATGGCGCGCTTGAGCTGGCGGCGCTCCAGTTCGTCCAGCATGGTGCTGACCAGCATGGCCCCGGTCGCCCCCAGCGGATGTCCCATGGCGATGGCCCCGCCGTTGACGTTGGTCACGGCGTGGTCGATGCCCAGGTCTTTCATGTAGCGCAGGGCGACCGCGGCGAAGGCCTCGTTGATTTCCCACAGGTCGATGTCAGCCACCCGCAGGCCCGCCTTCTCAAGGCACTTCATGGCGGCCGGCCCGGGACCGATAAGCATGATGGTGGGATCAGTGGCCAACACGGCGGTGGCCACGATGCGTGCCCGGGGCGTCAGCCCGAGGTCCCTGCCGGCCTTCTCGCTGCCGATCAGCACCGCGCTGGCGCCGTCGACGATGCCCGATGAATTGCCGGGCGTGTGCACGTGGTTGATCCTCTCCAAAGTGGTGTACCTGGCGAGGATCACGTCGTCGAAGCCAAATTGCCCTATCGTGCCGAAAGACGGCTTCAGTCCGGCCAGCCCTTCCATGGTGGAATCGGGCTTGATGAAATCGTCGCGCTGCAGCACGGTCAATCCGTTGCAGTCCTTGACCGGCACCACAGATTTATCGAAATAGCCGTTGTCCCGGGCATGGGCCGCGCGCCGCTGCGATTCCAGCGCGAAGGCATCCACATCTGCCCTGCCCCAGCCCTCCAGGGTGGCGATGGTGTCGGCGCCAATCCCCTGGGGCACAAAGCCTGTTTTCAGGCTGAAAGCCACGTCACCGCCCATGGCGCCGCCATTGGAACCCATAGGCACCCTCGACATGCACTCGACACCGCCGGCGACCACCAGGTCCTCCCAGCCGGAGGCGATCTTCTGGGCGGCGATATTCACCGCCTCGAGGCCGGAGGCGCAGAAGCGGTCGAGTTGAACGCCCGGCACGGACTCGTCCCAGTCGGCGTTCTGTACGATCATCTTGGCGACATCGGAACCCTGCTCTCCCACCGGGGTAACGCAGCCCATGACCACGTCGTCCACATAGGACGTGTCCAGGTCGTGGCGCGACTGCAACTCCCGCAGCAGGCCGGCACCCAGGTCGATGGGCTTGACACTGTAGAGACTGCCGCCGGGTTTGCCTTTGCTGCGAGGGGTTCGCACCGCATCAAATATGTACGCTGGGTTGCTCATCGGTTGCTCCGGAATGGGTGACTGGGGGTTCGAACAAAGCGGGGAGATAGTGCGGGTTGGTCACTGCCTATGCAATGACCCCAGCTGCTACTGAAATTGACATTTTGTTACACAAACTGGCTACGCAGCGCGGCGGCGTCCCCGGGCGGGATGGCTGCTGCGCAGCGCCTCCTCTTCATACTCACTGCGGATCCTGTCCAGACTGCGGCCGATGTGGGTCTGCACCCGGATCATCTCCATCTTGCGCCAGGCAGCCCGTTCGCCGGAACTCACCAGTTTCATGATCTCCCCGGGCGTCAGGTGGGCGAGCAGTTTCAGCGGGTTGTAGAAGCGGTTGCGCGGCAGGATGTTGATGTCGCCAACGTAATCCTGGTTGACCATGGACAGGGCGGTGTTGGCAATTTTGGCAAAAGTGCCCGGCCGGCTCAGGGGTTTGTGCATGATGGCGGCACCGGCGTTCAGCCACTCCCTGGCCGTGCGGCGGCTGGCATTGGTAAGAATGGCCAGCGTGCTTTCCTGGCGGCGACCATCGGTCACGAAGGGCAGTACCGCGGGATTCGCCTGGCTGACGATATAGTGATTGACGCCATACAGGCGCGCCAGTCGCTTGGTGGGCAGGTCATCGCTGACCGAGCCATCCACCCACTTCCTGGATGGCAAGTAGGGCTGGCGCTCACCCCACTTGTCCCGCGCTTCGAGCGTCACCGGCGGAAATACCCCCGGCACTGCCGCCGAGGCCAGCACCGACTTGTGAATCAGCACATTGGGCGAGGTGGTGGCGTTCAGCAGGCGGGAGGTCTGGTGGGTTTCAGCCGGCGCCACGGAGACGTTGAGCAGGCGGCCGCTGTGTGCATAGGCCTCCTGGAAGGTCATATCGGGGATCAGGCGCTC
>CAYTDW010000324.1:0-4278 GCA_964436585.1 uncultured Halioglobus sp.
TTGTTCCACGGGCACACCAGCTGGCAGTCATCGCAGCCGAACACCCGGTTGCCCAGCAGCGGCCGCAGGGCGGGGTCGATGGCGCCCTTGTGCTCGATGGTCAGGTAGGAAATACACTTGCGCGCATCCAGCTGGAAGGGGCCGGTAAAGGCCTTGGTGGGACAGATGTCCAGGCAGGCGGTGCAGCTGCCGCAATGTTTGCCGACCTGCGGCGCATCCGCCGGCAGGGGCAGATCCGTATAGATTTCGCCGAGGAAAAACCAGGAGCCGGCCTGGGCGTTGATCAGCATGGTGTTCTTGGCGATCCAGCCCATCCCGGCCCGTTCCGCGATCGCCCGTTCCAGCACCGGCGCGCTGTCCACAAAGGCCCGGTACTGACCGCCCCCGGCCAGGTCGCCGATGCGTTCCGCCAGTGTCGCCAGCCGTTTGCGCACCAGTTTGTGGTAATCGCGCCCCAGCGCGTAGCGGGAGATATAGGCCTTCTGCGGCGCCGCCAGCACCTCCAGCGGGTGGGTATCGTCAGCCAGGTAGTCCATCCGCACCGAAATCACCCGGCAGGTGCCTGGCACCAGCTGGTCGGGCCGGGCGCGTTTCACGCCGTGGCGCGCCATGTAGTCCATGCTGCCGTGGTAACCGGCGTCCAGCCATTTCTGCAGGTAGGCCTCGTGCTCGGCCAGCTCAATGTCGGCGATTCCGAGCTGCTGGAAACCCAGCTCCGCCGCCCAGGCCCTGATCTGCGCGGCCATGGCGGTTTGCTCTTGCGCTGACAGTTGCCGGGACAATGGGGGACCGCAATCGAGGGACATGAGTGTACAATTCTGCCAGAACCTTGCGGGCAGCGTTGCTGTTTGTTTATCTGGCGCAGCCAGGCCGCCGGCATTGGCGCGAAAATCAGTTGCGATGAATTGGGGAGCATGACTTTGGCCGCGATACTCGGCACCGAACGCCTCTACACCGCGGCCCAGACCCGGGAGCTGGACCGCTGCGCCATCCAGGATCACGGGATACCCGGCGTCACCCTGATGTCCCGGGCGGCGAGCGCGGCGTTTGATTGCCTGCTGCGCACGTGGCCACAGGTCGAATGCGTGCAGGTGCTGTGCGGTACCGGCAACAACGGCGGCGACGGCTTCCTGATCGCGGATCTCACCCACAAGCGCGGCATTCCCACCACGGTACTGCAGCTGGGGGACCCTGGGAAAATCAGCGGCGATGCGCTGCTGGCCCGGCAGCAGGCACTGGCCAACGGGGTGAAAATTACCCCGTTCAGGACCAGCCCCCTGCTGCGCCTGGGGGTGATTGTCGATGCCATGCTGGGCACCGGGCTCGGCGGCGAGGTGCGCGAGGAGTACCGGGAGGCCATCGCCACGGTCAACGGCAATAGCGCGCCGGTGCTGGCGGTGGATATTCCCTCGGGGCTGTGTGCGGACACCGGCCGGGTACTGGGGCTGGCGGTAAAAGCGCAGCTGACGGTGACCTTCATCGGCCTCAAGCGCGGCCTGTTTACGCTGGCGGCGGCCGACCATGCGGGCGCCATTGAATTCAACAACCTCGGGGTGCCGCCGGAGATCTACGCGCAGCTTGACTGCGACAGTTACCGGCTCGAGTTGGAACCCCTGCTACAGCGCCTGCCGGCGCGGCCGGCCTCGGCGCACAAGGGCCTGTACGGCACCGTGCTGGTGGTGGGGGGCGATTACGGTATGGCCGGCGCGGTAGCGCTGGCGGCGGAGGCGGCCCTGCGCTGCGGCGCCGGCCTGGTAAAGGCCGCCACCCGGGCCGAGCACGTGGCGGCGCTGGTGGCGCGCACCCCGGAGGCGATGCCCGCCGCGGTGCAGTCCGGGCAGGAGCTGGCGGCGCTGGTCGAATCTGCCGACGTCCTGGTGCTGGGCCCCGGCCTGGGCCAGTCCCCCTGGTCGGAACAGTTGCTGCAGGTGGCGGCGGCCTGCGGCAAGCCCATGGTGCTGGATGCGGACGGCCTGAACCTGCTGGCCCGGGGTCGGGGGATCGCCGTGGCCCGCCGCGACAACTGGGTGCTGACCCCCCACCCCGGGGAGGCGGCGCGCCTGTTGGGCACGTCGACCGCGGCGGTGCAGGCGGACCGGTTCGCGGCGGCGCGCCTGCTGCAGCAGCGCTACGGCGGTGTCGTCGTGCTCAAGGGCAACGGCAGCCTGGTGACCGACGGCGAGCAGCTGTTGCTGAGCGACTACGGCAACCCGGGCATGGCCAGCGGCGGCATGGGCGATGTGCTGAGCGGGGTGATCGGCTCACTGCTGGCGCAACACCTGCCCGCGCTGGAGGCTGCGGCCCTGGGGGTTTGCCTGCACGGGGCGGCCGCGGACCGGGCAGCCGCGGATGGCCAGCGCGGGCTGCTCGCCAGCGACCTGCTACCGCATATGCGGGCCCTGCTGGGTTGAGCGCGGCCGGGCTGACGCTGCACGCCGCGGACGAGGCGGCCATGCTGGCCTGCGGCGCACGCCTGGCCGCTGTGGCCGCGCCCTCCCTGGTGATCTACCTGGAGGGTGAACTTGGCGTGGGCAAGACCACGTTCAGTCGCGGTTTTATCCAGCGGCTGGGTCATCGCGGCGCGGTCAAAAGCCCCACCTATACCCTGGTGGAGCCCTACCAGCTGGGCCAGTGGCAGGTGTACCACTTTGATCTGTATCGGCTCGGCGCTCCCGAGGAGCTGGAATTCATGGGGATTCGGGACTATTTCAGCGGTGGCGCCATCTGTCTGCTGGAGTGGCCGGAGCGGGGCGCAGGCGCTTTGCCCAAGGCGGACATAACGATTAAAATAGAGCGCGAAGATTCTGGCCGTCGCCTCAGTCTGGGCGCTGCAACGAGCCTGGGGAAGGCGGTGCTGGCGCGACTGCAGGCTGGCGGCTGAACGAACAGACTGACGGCGCCAAAGAAGACAACAGGCCGTGACACACACGGCGGGAGCGACATGGGCAGGACGTGGATCGGGGCGATGCTGGGAATGCTGTTGGCGTTTCCGGCGTGGGCCGTGGAGGTGCATGACGTGCGCCTGTGGCGCGCCCCGGACCACACTCGCATCGTGTTTGACCTCACCGGCCCCGCCAGCCATAAACTCGTCGTGCTCGACAATCCCGACCGTCTCGTGCTCGACGTGGCGAACACCCGTATGAAGGACGGGGTCGGCCAGCCCAAGCTGGCGGGTACTCCGGTCACCTCGCTGCGGACCATGCCCCACGAGGGCAACAACCTGCGCGTGGTGCTGGAATTGAACACCGTGGTGAATCCCCGCAGCTTTTTCCTCAAGGCCAACCAGCAGGCCAGCGATCGCCTGGTACTGGACCTGTATGACAGGGCCCCGCAAAAGCCGGCGGTGGCCACCAGGACCGAGCAGCATTCCGACAAGCGCGACATCATCATCGCCATCGATGCCGGCCACGGCGGCGAAGACCCGGGCGCCACCGGCCCCAACCGACAGCGCGAGAAGCATATCGTGATGGCAATTGCCAGGGAGCTGAACGCCCTGTTGCAGGCCGACAAGGGTTTCCGGCCGACCATGATCCGCACCGGCGACTATTACATCAGCCTGCGCGGCCGCCGCGACCTCGCGCGCCAGCGCCAGGCGGACCTGTTCGTGTCCATCCACGCCGATGCCTTCAACCGCCGGGAGGCCCACGGCGCGTCGGTCTATGCGCTCTCCACCCAGGGTGCCACCTCGACTGCCGCAAGTTACCTCGCGGAGCGGGAAAATGCCTCCGACCTGGTGGGCGGCGTGACCCTGTCGGACAAGGATGACGTGCTGGCCGGTGTACTGGCAGACCTGTCCATGACCTCCACCCTGGACAACAGCCTCAAGATCGGCTCCAAGGTGCTGCGCCATGTGGACAGCGTGGCGAAACTCCACAAGAACAGCGTCGAACAGGCGGGCTTCGCGGTGCTCAAGTCGCCGGATATTCCCTCTATCCTGGTGGAGACCGGGTTCATCTCCAACCCCGCGGAGTCGCAGTTGCTGTCCACCAGCGCCTACCAGAAGAAGATGGCCCGGGCCATTCACAGCGGTATCCGGGAGTGGTTCCTGGCGCACCCGCCCGCGGGCACCCTGGTGGCCTGGCAGCGGCAACAGAACGGGCAGCAGTACACCATCGCCCGGGGCGATACCCTGTCGGGTATTGCCCAGCGCTTCAAGGTTTCCGAGGCCGACCTGCGCAACCGCAATGGCATCAACGGCGAAAAAATCCTGGTGGGGCAGAAACTGCTGATCCCCACCAGCTGAGGTAATACCCCGATGTCGTCCGACCTTCCACCGCG
>CAYTDW010000325.1:0-4268 GCA_964436585.1 uncultured Halioglobus sp.
GGTGGTGGTGGCGCGGCTGAGCGACCATCCCAAGGTGCCGGCCATGGAGCAGCGCCTGTCCGCCGCCTGCGCCGCCCACGCAATACTGCTGGCGGCGGAGGCCAGCGGTTATGCGGGCATCTGGCGCACGGGTGACGCCGCCGTCGACCGCGCCGTTATGGCTGCCCTCGGCCTGGAGGCGAACGAGGAGATTACCGGCTTCCTCTACCTGGGCACCTGCGACGGTGCCCGCAAGTCGCTGCCGGCAATGGATACTGCCGATTTCGTCTCCAACTGGTAATCTACGACCCTTTCAACAGCCGGGAGCATGCGCATGACATCGCCGAAATTTGAAACCCTGCAACTGCAATTCGACCAGCACGTCGCCACCGTGAGCCTGAACCGGCCGGACAAGGCCAACTCCATGAATGCCACCCTGTGGGCGGAACTGCAGGCCTGTTTTGAATGGCTGGACCAGGAGCCCTCGGTGCGGGTGGTTATCCTGGCGGGCAATGGCAATCACTTCTGTGCCGGCCTGGACCTTGCGATGTTCGGCGGCCTGCGCGGCGCTTCCTCTGAGCCGGCGCGCCGGGCGGAGCATTTGCGCCGCACCATCCTGCGCCTGCAGGACAACCTGAGCGCGCTGGAAAAGTGCCGCAAGCCGGTGCTGGCGGCCATCCACAGGACCTGTATCGGCGGCGGTGTCGACCTCGTTTGCTGCGCGGATATGCGCTATGCCACGCAGGATGCCTATTTTGCGATTCGCGAGATCGATCTGGGCATGACGGCGGACGTGGGCACCCTGCAGCGCCTGCCAAGGCTCATTCCCGACGGCGTGGTCCGTGAGCTGGCCTACACGGGGCGCAACATGGACGCCGAAGAGGCCCGGGAGCTGGGCTTCGTCAATCGGGTGTTCGAGGACAGGGACACCCTGATGCGCGAGGTCATGGCCATCGCCCAATCGATCGCCGCGAAATCGCCGCTGGCGGTGCGCGGCAGCAAGGAGATGCTGCTCTATTCGCGGGATCACCCGGTGACTGACAGCCTCAACTACATCGCCACCTGGAATGCGGGCATGTTGAGCGAGGCGGATCTGCAGGCCGGGCTGCAGGCCCAGCTGGAAAAACGCCACGCCAGCTACGAAGACTAGCCGGCCTTTGCCCGCCATCCGCCAAGCAGAGAATCAGCGATGACCCTACTGGCCCGGCTCAACCGGCCATGGCTGCACTTCATTGTGCTGGGCAGCCTGCTCTACTACCTGCAGGGGGTGTTTTTGCCTGCGCCCAGGCCGGTGATCGGCCCCCTGGGTGGCGAGCGGGTCGAGGCGCTGCAGCAGCAGTGGCTTGCCAGCACTGGCCGCTTGCCCAGCCCTGTGCAGCTCGAGCGCATGGTCAGCGCGGAACTCGATCGCGATATGCTGTTCCAGCGTGCCATCGACATGAACCTGCACCTGTACGACACCGTGGTGTACCAGCGCCTGTTGCTCAACATGAGCTTCCTGCAGCTGGCGGAGGGCATGAGCGAACAGGAGCGCTTTGAACAGGCCCTGGAGATGCGCCTGCACCTCGGGGACGAGGTGGTCAAGCGGCGCCTGATCCAGGTAATGGAGCAGCTGCTGCTCAGCTACAACCCGCCGCAGCCGCCGACCGAGGCGGATCTTGCCGCGGAGTTTGCGTCGCGTCGGGAGGAGCTGCGGCGACCCCCGCGTTACTCCATCGAACACATTTATTTCAATGCCGCCCGGGAGGCGGAGGCGGAAGCCGCGATCGCCAGGATCAGGGCGGAAAGCCTGGATGCGCAGGCGGCGCTGCAACTGAGCTCGCCATTTCTGCCGGGTTATCGTTTCACCCGGCAGTCGCCGGACCAGCTGGCTCGCCAGTTCGGCTCGGAATTCGTCGCCAACCTGCAGGCCGCCAGGCCGCAAGCCCGCAGCTGGGTAGGGCCGATTCGCTCCACCTACGGCCTGCACTACGTCTGGGTGGACGAGGTTGAAGCGGGGCGCGACGCCACCCTTGAAGAGGTGCGAACCCAGTTGCTGCGAGACCTGGAATCGCGCGCCGGCGATGAGGCCTTGCAGCGCAGTATTGAAGCCCTGCGCGGGCAGTATGAGGTGGTGAAATGAAGCGCCCGGGATTACAGGCGGGGCTGGTGTTGTTGCTGGTGCTGTTAAGCGCGCAGTTGGCCCAGGCCCACCGCTTCGCGCCCTCCCTGCTGAAAGTGACCGAGATTGCGCCGCACCAGTACAACGTCGTGTGGAAAACCCCGGTGCAGGGTACCAGCGACGTTCCCCTGCGCCCGCTGTGGCCTGATGCCTGCGAAATCACCAGCAGCAGCCCGCCTCAGCTCGAAGGCACGGGGCGGGTGGACAGCCTGCAGTTGCGCTGCGACCGGCCGGGTGAGGACGGCCTGGTGGGGGCGACCCTGGGGATCGATGGGCTTGGCCCCAACCAGGCCTCCGCCCTGGTGATGGTCACCCTGCTGGACGGGCGCAATTACCAGCAGGTGCTCAACGCGGAACAAACGGGTTTCGTGATCCCCGCGCAATCGGGCGCCGGGGACGTGGCGCGGGATTACTCCCTGTTGGGCATCGAGCATATCTGGGGTGGCCTGGACCACCTCCTGTTCGTGTTCGGTCTGCTGTTGCTGGTGGGCGGCGGCAGGCGCCTGGTCTGGACTATCACCGCCTTCACTCTCGGCCACAGTATCACCCTGACACTGGTCGTCCTCGGTTTCTTCGATTACCCGGTGGCCCTGGTGGAATTTGCCATCGCCCTGAGTATTTTCGTGCTGGCGGTGGAGCTCACCCGCACCAGCAAGCACGATGCCCTGTGGCGCAATCCCTGGTGGTTGGCCGGCGGTTTCGGCCTGCTCCATGGCATGGGCTTCGCCGGCGCGCTGGTGGAGACCGGCCTGCCCCAGGATAACCTGCCCCTGGCCCTGTTGTTCTTTAACCTGGGTATCGAGATCGGCCAGCTCGCTTTCATCCTGCTGGCGTGGGGGATCTGGTTACTCATCCGCAAACCGCTGGCGCCCTGGAAGGAGCGCCTGCTGCCGGTGCCGGTCTACATCCTGGGTGCCCTGTCCGCCATGTGGTGTATCGAGCGCGGCCTGGAAATTTTCGCCTGACAAGTCAATGTAAGGATTAGCCCATGACCGATACCGACATCCTGTTCCAGCCGTTTGAGCTCGGCACGCTGAAGCTCGCCAACCGCATCGTGATGGCACCGATGACCCGTAACCAGTCCCCGGGCAACATCCCCGGTCCGGCGGTGGTGGAATACTACCGCCGCCGGGCCGCGGGCGGCGTCGGGTTGATCATCACCGAGGGCACCTGCGTCAACCATATCGCCGCCAGCGGCTATCCCGACGTACCCTATTTCCACGGCGCGGAACGCCTTGCCGGATGGAAAAAGGTCGCCGCTGCGGTGCACGCGGAGGGCGGCAAGATCGCGCCCCAGTTGTGGCACTGCGGCGGTATGCGCAAGGCGGGTACCCCGCCGGAGGGAGCGGTAGACGGCTATACCCCGTCGGGTATGAACCTGCCGGGCAAGATCAATCGCCATATCATGACCCGCAAGGACATCGACGATGTGGTGCGGGCATTCGGCCAGGGTGCGGCGGATGCGAAGGCCCTGGGTTTTGACGCGGTAGAGATCCACGGCGCCCATGGCTACCTGATCGACCAGTTCTTCTGGGAGGGAACCAACCGGCGCAATGACGAGTATGGCGGCTCGCTGGAGCGGCGCAATCGTTTCGCCATCGAGGTCATCGCCGCCGTGCGCGCCGCGGTGGGGCCGGACTTTCCCGTCATACTGCGCTGGTCCCAGTGGAAACAGCAGGACTTCAGCGCCCGCCTGGTGAACTCGCCGGCACAACTGGAGCAATTCCTGTTGCCCCTGTCAGCGGCCGGTGTCGATATCTTTCACTGTTCCACCCGCCGCTTCTGGGAGCCGGAGTTTCCCGGCAGTGACCTTAACCTGGCGGGCTGGACCCGCAAGATCACCGGCAAGCCGGCGATCACCGTGGGCAGTGTCGGCCTGAACACGGACTTCATACCGGCGCCGGGTGAAACCGCTTTCAGGGCGGCGCAGCCCGCCAGCCTGGACGAACTGGTGCGGCGCATGGCGGCGGGGGAATTCGACCTGGTGGCGGTGGGGCGGGCGCTGATCGCGAACCCCGACTGGGTCCAGCTCGTCGCCGCACAGCGCGCGGCCGATATCAAGGCCTTCCAAGTGGAAATGCTCGAAACCCTGGCTTAGGTAGGAGGAGGAGCGCTTCGCCGCATCAGG
>CAYTDW010000326.1:0-4235 GCA_964436585.1 uncultured Halioglobus sp.
GCGGTCCCGCTCCGACAGGGGTTGGGGCCTGCCCGCGCCACCGGCGGCCAGGTTGCCCCGGGTCTCGCCCACTTCGGGGACGCGGGCCAGGCAATAAGGTACCGGTTCCCCGTTAATCACCAGGATGCGCTTGTCGCCCGCTACTATCTCCGGGATAAAGCGTTGCGCCATGATGGTCTGGCGCCCGTGCCCGGTGAGCATTTCCAGGATGACGCTGACATTGGGATCATCCTGCCTGACCCGAAATATGCCGGTGCCTCCCATCCCGTCCAGGGGTTTGAAGATGACATCCTGGTGCTGTTTGTGAAAGGCGCGCAGGCGTTTGCGGTCCGCGCTTACCAGCACCGGCGGGCAGCACTGCGGGAAACGGGTGGCGAAGACTTTTTCGTTGCAGTCGCGCAGGCTCTCGCAGCGGTTGACCACGAGCGTGCCCTGCCGTTCCGCCTCTTCCAGGATGTAGGTCGTGTAGATGTATTCGTTGTCGAAGGGCGGGTCCTTGCGCATCAGGATCACGTCCAGCCCCGCCAGGTCGAGATCCTGGCGCTCGCCCAGCGCGTACCAGCTCTGCGGATCGTGAAACACTTTCAGCGGGGCCATGCTCGCCCTGGCGACCCCCTGCTCGAGGTAGAGGTCCTGCTGTTCCATGTAAAAGAGCTGC
Organism: uncultured Halioglobus sp.; assembly: GCA_964436585.1. GTDB lineage: Bacteria > Pseudomonadota > Gammaproteobacteria > Pseudomonadales > Halieaceae > JARRPM01. The sequence continues at coordinate 659 of CAYTDW010000326.1, forward strand.
CAATCCCTGGCCTCCGCTGCCCACAGCATGGCGAGGGTACTGTCCTTTTTGTAGTTGATGGCGGCGATAGGGTCCATCACCACGCCCAGCTTCAATGTCATGGCCTTTCCTGATCGCCTGGAGGGATTCTGTCGGGACCCTAACTTACGCAAAGGCGCCGGCGCGCGCAAGCGCGTACTTTGGTTTGATAATTCGGACACCGCCGATCGGAAACTGCATTAGAATACCGGCCGCAATGGTAATTACGCTGGACGGAAAGCGACATGAGTTGGGCAGGCATCTATTTTTTTGTGGCGGTGGTGAGCGCGCTCTGCACGTTGAGCGCAGTGGTACAGGCGCGCAAGCTTTACTGGCTCGCGCCCCTGTATTTCTTCGCGGCGTGGCTGACGGGCGAACTGGCCCTGATTCACCTGGTCTGGCAACTGGCGATCACCGCGCTGCTCGCCTTCAGCGGCGGCCTGTCCGCGCCGCTGGCCCAGGCTGCGCTGGGTGTTTTCAGCCTGTCCTGGCTCGGCCTTGTCTACCTTCACTGCCAGGCCATGGACACGCCCCGACACCTGGGCGCCGCGCTGCGGCGGGCCCTGGGGCCTGACTATCGGGCGGGCATTCCGCTCGAACGGCAGCGCCTGCTGGCGGATCACATCGAAGCCCGCCACTGGATGCGGCCGTTCCATTTCCGGCGCGAGGGTGTGCGCAAGCACAGCCACATCAGCTATGCCGATGCGGGCAAGCGCAACCTGCTGGATATCTACCACCCCCTGGAGCCGCGGGAAGGTGGATTTCCCGTGTTACTGCAGGTTCATGGCGGCGCCTGGATGATTGGCGAGAAGGAGCAGCAGGCGCTGCCGCTGATGTATCACATGGCCCAGCGGGGCTGGCTGTGCGTCGCGATCAACTATCGCCTCAGCCCGAAGGCGGCGTTTCCCGCCCACATCATCGATGTGAAAAAAGCGATTGCCTGGATCAGGGAACACATCACCGAATACGGCGGGAACCCGGATTTTATCACCATCACGGGCGGCTCCGCCGGCGGCCACCTGAGCTCCCTGGCGGCACTCACACCCAACCGCCCGGAGTGGCAGCCCGGCTTCGAACAGGTGGATACCACCCTGCAGGCGGCGGTGCCGTTTTACGGGGTCTATGACTTCCTCGATCGCTCCGGGATCCGCCCGGAGATGTCCATGCAACAGCTGCTGGCGGACCGGGTAATGCAGTGCACGCTGCAGGACAACCGCCCCCTGTGGGAAGCCGCATCGCCGCTGGACCATATCAGCGCGGCGGCGCCACCCATGTTCGTGATCCAGGGGACCCATGATTCACTGGTCTGGGTGGAAGAGGCTCGCACCTTTGTCTCGGCCCTGCAGGCGGTGGCCACCGAGCCGGTGGCCTACGCGGAGCTGCCTGGCGCGCAGCACGCTTTCGAGATATTCCACTCGGTGCGCACCGACCACAGCGTCAACGCGGTGGGCCACTTCCTTGAATGGAGCCACGCCCGGTGGCTGCGGCGGCAAGCGGCTGCCAGCGCCTAGTCTGTTCCCACGGCTTCCGCGCGCGCGCCGGTTGCACCCATGTCACCCCAACGCGCCTGCAGGATCGCGATAGCGGCCAGCGGCGCGGTCTCGGTGCGCAACACCCGCGGACCCAATTGCAGTGAGCTGAAGCCGGCCTGGCCGGCGGCGCGGATCTCCGCAGGGGTGAGGCCGCCTTCCGGGCCGACCAGCAGGGCTGCACTGGCGGGAGAGGACGGTCCCGGGTCTGAATTGACCGCCGTGTGATGCAGCACAAGGCGGACATCCGCCTGCACACTGCCCAGCCACAGCCCCAGGTCCTGCGGGGCCAGGATTTCCGGCAGCCGGTTGCGCCCGCACTGCTCACAGGCGCTGCTCGCGACCTGCTGCCAGTGGCGCAATTTCTTGTCGCTGCGCTCGCTGCCGAGCCTCACCTCCGTGCGCTCGGTCGCCAGGGGCGCTATCGAGCTGACGCCCAGCTCGGTCGCTTTCTGCACCACCCAGTCCATCCGGTCGCCGCGGGAGATGGCGATTCCCAACTGCAAGTGCAGGCCGGACTCGCGCTCGATCGCAGCAAAGTCTCCGGTGGCGGCGGTCACGACATTGCGCCCGATCGCGTGGATGCTGGCCAGGTACTGGCCGCCGCTGCCATCGAACAGGATCAGGCTGTCGCCGACCTGCATCCGCAACACGCGGCAGAGGTGCTGGCTGGGGCCGGGCTCGAGCTCGACGACGGCGTTGGCCTGCAGCGATTGCCGGGTATGGATCCGCGGTATACGCATTCAGAGTCCCAGGTTGTGATAGATCTCCCGGGTGGGCTCCACCTGGTTCATGGTGTAGAAGTGGATCCCGGGGGCGCCGCTGTCCAGCAGCGTCTGACACAGCTGCGTCACGATCTCGATGCCAAACTTGCGGATACTCTCCTGGTCGTCGCCATATCCCTCCACCCGCTGGCAGATCCAGCGCGGGATCTCCGCGCCGCAGTTGCGGGAAAAGCGCGCCAGGTTGGCGAAGTTGATGATGGGCATCACGCCGGCGTAGATGGGCTTGTCTATACCCGCGGCGGCGCACTGGTCGAGGAAATAGAAATAGGATTCCACATTGAAGAAATACTGGGTGATGGCGCTGTCGGCCCCGGCATCCAGCTTTTGCTTCAAATAGAAAATATCGCTGTCGTAGTCTTTCGCCTGCGGGTGGATCTCCGGGTAGGCTGCGACCTCGATCTGGAAGTGATCCCCGCTGCGCTCGCGAATGAACGCCACCAGCTCGCTGGCGTACACCAGCTGGGAGGAGCCGCCCATGCCCGAGGGCAAATCGCCGCGCAGCGCGACCAGGCGATGGATACCGCGCGCCATGTAGTTATCCACCAGCGCGCCGATCGTGTCGGCGTCGTCGGCCCCGAAGCTCAGGTGCGGCGCCACGTCGATGCCCGCCTCCCGGATCGCCGCTACCGCGTCCAGGGTGGCGTCCCGGGTGGTCCCGCCGGCGCCGTAGGTGACCGAGAAAAACGCCGGCGCCAGCGCATTCAGCGCGGGCGTCGTGTCCTGCAACAGCCTGGCCATGCCCTCCGCGGTGCGGGGAGGGAAATACTCAAAGCTGATTCGCGGTCGCTGCCCGGGCATGGTTACGCCTGTCCTAGTACTTGTAGCTGTCGGGTTTGTAGGGGCCATCGACCTTGACGTTGATGTACTCGGCCTGCTCCTTCGTAAGGCGTGTCAGCACGCCGCCGAAACCGGCCACCATGTGCGCGGCCACCTCCTCGTCGAGGTTCTTGGGCAGTACTTCCACCCTGAGCGCGGCGGGCTTCATGTTTGCTTCGAGGTCGGCGAACTTGCGCTCGTACAGGTAAATCTGCGCCAGCACCTGGTTGGCGAAGGAGCCGTCCATGATCCGTGAGGGGTGGCCGGTGCCGTTGCCCAGGTTGACCAGGCGCCCCTCGGACAGCAGGATCAGGTGGTCGTTTTTGGCCTGGTCGCGATACACCTTGTGCACCTGTGGCTTCACTTCCTGCCATTCCCAGTTGCGGCGCATGAAGGCGGTGTCGATCTCGTTGTCGAAGTGGCCGATGT
>CAYTDW010000327.1:0-4232 GCA_964436585.1 uncultured Halioglobus sp.
GCACTGGTCAACCTGCAACAAAGCCGGCTGGATATCCGCTTCGATCCCGCGCAAATTCCATTGAGCCGGATATTCAGCCGACTGGATGAGCTGGGTTACCAGGTCAGGCCCTTCCAGGCCTCGACCCAACGGCGCCAGATGGGAGAGGAATCGCGCCAGGAGTTGCGCCGGCTCGCGGTTGCGGCCCTGGGCATGATGCAGGTGGGTATGTTCGCCGTGGCCCTGCATGCCGGGGATATCCAGGGCATCGAAAGCCAGTACCAGGGGTTGCTGCGGTGGGTGAGCCTGCTGGTTGCCAGCTTCGTCGTCCTGTTTTCCTCCCGGGTGTTTTTTAGCACCGCCTGGCGCCACCTGCGCCAGGGAGCGCTGGTCATGGACCTCCCGGTGGCGCTGGCCATTGGCCTCGCCTGGCTCGCCAGCATCTGGGCGACAGTTACCGGCGGCGGCCAGGTGTATTTCGATTCCGTGGTGATGTTTACCTTCTTCCTGTTGCTGGGCCGTTTCTTCGAGCGCCGCATGCGCATACGCTACAACCTCGCCTGGTTCGATGCCGAGGCCGCCCTCCCCGACGCGGTTACCGCCCGACGCGGCGCGGATTGGGTCACGCTGCCGCGGGTACAGCTGCTGGCCGGTGACACCGTGCTGGTGAAGGCCGGGGACACGGTCCCGGTGGATGCAGTGGTTACCAGCGGCGACAGCGCGGTGCGCGAAGACACCTTCAATGGCGAACCCCTGCCGCGCGACGTCGCGGTCGGCGACACCATTTACGCCAGCACCGTCAATATCGCGGCGGCCCTCGAGGCGCGGGTGCTGGGCAGCTACCGGGACAGCCGCCTGGCAGCCCTGCAACGCTCGGTGGAGCAGGGCGAGGTGGAGAAACCGCACCTGGCCCGCGTGGCAGACCGGGTAGCCTCCTGGTTTGTCGGCGCGATTCTGCTGGTGACCACGGCAACTGCCCTGGTGTGGAGCCAGATCGCGCCTGAACAGGCGTTCTGGATCAGCCTCTCCGTACTGGTCATCAGCTGCCCCTGCGCACTGGCACTGGCCACGCCCGCCGCACTCACCAGTGCCGCCAGCGCCCTGCGCGGGTCCGGGGTGATCGTGCGCGGTGAAAATGCACTGGAAGCGCTCTCCCGCGCCACCCACCTGGTGTTCGACAAGACCGGCACACTCACCGACGGGTCACTGGCAATAGCCCGGGTGCAACTGCTTGCGGATCTGCCTCGAGAGCGGGTGCTGGCGCTTGCCGCCGCCCTGCAGCAGTACTCGAGCCACCCCGTAGCCCGGGCGTTCAGGGACATAGCCCCGGGCGGCGGCCTGGCGCAGGTGCAGTACCAGGTGGGTGCCGGACTTGAAGCCCGCGATGGCGAGCACACTCTCAGGATGGGCAGCGAGCAGTTCTGCCGCAGGCATGCGGCGAGCCTGCCGCCCCCGCCGGGTGAGCCCTTATACTGGATTGCGCTCTGCAGGGATCAGCTGCCGCTGGCCTGGATCGGCCTGGACGACCACCCCAGGTCCGAAGCGGCCGCGGTCATCGCGGCCGCGGGAAAAGTGGGTTTGACGGTGGAACTGCTGACCGGTGACAGCTCGACCCAGGGCGAGGTGCTCGCCCGCGGCCTCGGTATCAACAAGGTGATGACAGGACTCACACCCGAGCAGAAAATGGCCCGTGTGCAGGCACTGCAGGGGGCCGGCGCGGTGGTGGCAATGGTGGGCGACGGCCTCAACGACGCGCCGGTGTTGAGTCTCGCCGACGCCTCTTTCGCCGTTGCTGGCGCCACTGATCTCGCCCGCGCCCAGGCCGATTTTGTCCTGGCCGAGGGCGACCTGCACAACGTTACCGGCACCCTGCGCAAGGCGCGCCAGTGCCGGCGTGTTATCAAACAGAACCTGGCATGGGCCCTGGGCTACAACGCCTGCGGTATCCCGCTGGCAGCCCTGGGCTTTATCCCACCCTGGGCCGCGGCCATCGGCATGTCACTGAGCTCGCTGCTGGTAGTTGCAAACTCCCTGCGCCTGAATGGCAGCACAAGATCGCGATGAGAGTTGCCAGTGGATAGCCTGTACCTGTTGATACCGATCGCCCTGCTGTTCTGCGGCCTTGCCATCAAATTGCTGTTGTGGGCAATCGACAGCGGCCAGTACGATGACCTGGACAAGGAGGCATGGAAAATCCTCGCGGATGACGAGCCCCCGCCCCCCACGCCCGACCCGGCGGCGGAGAAATCTCCGGGGCCGGAACAACCCCGGTGACCGAGCTGGGCTACGCCAGCGCGCTGGGACTGGGCCTTGCGGGCGCGGGCCACTGCCTGGGCATGTGTGGCGGCATCGCCGCGGCGCTGAATATGAGTGGTCCCCGTTCTCCCGCAATCACCCTCGCCTATCATGCCGGCCGGATCGGCAGCTATACCCTGCTGGGCGGCTTGCTGGGGTTCGCGGCAGGCGCTATCGATATCGCCGCCTGGACCGTGGGACTGCGCTACTTTGCCGGGGTGATGCTGATCGGCATGGGGCTGTACGTGGCCGACTGGTGGCGGGGCATGGCCCTGCTGGAGCGCGCCGGCGCCCGCCTGTGGCGACCGGTACAACAGCTGGCATCGCGCTGGCTCCCGGTGCGCCGCTGGCCCCAGGGTTTTGCCCTGGGCCTGTGCTGGGGCATGATGCCCTGCGGCCTGATATACAGCAGCCTGGCCTGGGCTGCCACCGCGCAGAACGCGGCCAGTTCCGCCCTGATGATGTTCCTGTTCGGACTGGGTACCCTTCCCGCCATGCTGGCCACCAGCTTCGGCGCCCAGGGCCTGCAGGGCTTCCTGCGCAGGCGCGGGCTGAAACTACTGATCGCCCTGCTGTTGATCACCTCCGGGGCCTGGACCCTCTACATCACCGCCCTGCACGGCAATCATGCAAGCCACGCCGGGTCCGGCGCTGGCGCGCCGGTGGATCATTCACCGATGCATCATTAAGGAAGGGGCAAGCCCCGCTTTATCGTGGTACGTCGCTACCGGCCTCCTGCCTCTCGCGACGTACCGTACATCCTGTACATAAAAAAGGCCCCGCTGGAAACCAGCGGGGCCAGGCACCATATGACCGTAGGTGAGGCGGTCACACGGGTTTAAAAGCGGTAGGCAATACCCAAGTGGTAGACGAAGGGGTTGATGTCGGTTTTGAAGTTCACATCGCCCACATCCGTGCTGACCGTGGCATTGGTCTGCAGATCGATATACCAGACCGCCAGGCTGATCGCCCAGTCGGTGGCGAAAGGAATATCCACACCCGCCTGGGCAGAGAGGCCGAAGGAATTGTCCAGGTCGAGATCGACATCGCTGGCGCCGAGCACGGCATCCAGGGTGCCATCCAGGCCGCTTGTCGTCTCCTCGTCAAAGAAAATGGTGTAGTTGGCACCAATACCGAGGAAGGGCTGCCAGCCCTCCTGGCCACCGCGCGGGTACCACTGCACGGTAAGCGTGGGTGGCAGGTGCTTGGTCGAGGCCGCGTCCAGGTTTACGCCCTTACCCTTGAGGCTGATATCGTGCTCGAAAGGCGTAGCCGCCAGCAGCTCTATACCAACTTTTTCCGAGAGCATGTACATCGGAATAATGCCGAACTGGGTATCGTCGCCCACCTCTGCAGTCAGCGTCGGCACGCCTGGAAGGTTGATATCTGAACTGTCTGAATCAGGGTCTACATTCACCGCGCCAAGGCGCAGGACAAAATCACCTTTTTCATAGGCCTGGGCCATCATGGTGCCGCCCGCGAGGGCCGCCGCCAGCGCAATAGATAGGGCTTTTTTCATTACATCACTCCTGTGTTGGATAGGGAAACAGATAGGCTGCACCGTCTGGCGCCATGATATTGATGACAGGGGTGGCGAACCTTGATGTCAATCAATGTCGGGCCTACTCACCGTCGTAGCGCCCGGTACTATTGCACAAAGACGGAAAATAACCGGGATAAGGCCCGGCTGGGTGCCGGGTTTACTGCCAGGGATTCTCGAGATCGCGACCACAACCGCGCAGCACCGTGCCATCGAGGGTTACGGTCACCTGGCTGGGCAGCTGTTCACCCGACATGGTGTCGATACAGGTTTCATCAACCACTTCCACCCGCAAATCGGCCGATTCAGTGACGGCGTGCCAGGTCCTGGTGTCATCCTGCCGCTGCTCCCCGGGATCGGGGGTGATCAGGCGCCGCGAGCCGTAGTTGCCCACGAACAGCAGCTGCCGCCCCTGCTG
>CAYTDW010000328.1:0-4232 GCA_964436585.1 uncultured Halioglobus sp.
TCCTGTGGGGGCAGCATCGTGAATAATGCTTCGGTGGCCGGACTGGTTGCCCTGGCCGGCCAGGGTGCCTACACCAGCGCGAAACACGGTGTGATAGGGCTTACCAAAGCGGCGGCCGTGGAGTATGCCCAGGCGGGTATACGAGTGAACGCGGTTTGCCCGGGCGCTATCCATACTCCGATACTTGCACATCTCGAGGCCGCGGGTATCGATGAGTCGACACTGGCGGGCAAGTCCCCGGCGGGTCGCGTTGGGGAGCCCATGGAAGTTGCCTCCGCAGTGCTGTGGCTGCTGTCGGGAGAAGCAAGTTTTGTCACAGGCGCCGCCCTTTCAATAGATGGCGGTTGGTCTGCCCAATAAGCGGAGGCTTATCCAGTGAGTGAAGTAGCAAGCAGGCTGGAGCCCACCTGGGCCGGTGCCGATCCTTTCGAGGTGTCGTTCAGGGACAACCCGTACCCGGCGCTGAATAGACTCCGTGAACAGCATCGGGTCAACCTCACCCCGGTGGGCACGTACCGGGTAACGCGCTACCAGGACGTAAAGGACATATTCAAGGATGCCAGCACCAGTATGACCCTGGCGAACGGTGAGTCGCCGAATTTCCACCCGGCTGATGAGCGTGGAAGCTTTCGCGAGTTTCTGCTGAACCTGGATGACCCTCAACACATTCGCCTGCGCAAGCTGGTGTACAAGTCATTCAATAATCGCACAGTGCGACGGTTCGAAGTGGAAGCCAGGGATATCGTCGATGAGACGCTGGCGAACGGGCTGGCACAAGGTGGTATGGACCTGATCGCGGACCTTGCCCACCTGGTGCCGGCACAGATCGTCTGCCGGATAATGGGCATACCCGATGCGGACAGGAAGCTCTTCGCGAGCTGGACCTCGGCTCGCACCAATGCATTCTTTGCCAGATTCCTGCCTGATGATGTCATCCAGTCGCTGGTCGATGCCGGCAACGAGATGGCCGATTATTTCGAAGAACTCGTCAGGGAGCGCCGCAGGCACCTAAAAGACGACCTGATAAGTGAAATGATCCGCGCCGAGGAAGAGGGCGACCGGTTGCTCGACGCTGAAATCGTGATACAGGCGATAGGGGTGATTATCGCCGGCTTCGAAACAACTATAGGGCTTATCGGCAACGGCGCACGTGCGCTGATAGAGCATCCAGCGCAGATGGCGCTTCTGCGCAGCAAGCCGGAGTTGCTGAATAACTGTATCGAGGAAGCGCTTCGCTATGACGCACCGATTCTCTTCAACTGGCGAGTACTGACCGAACCTTATCAGCTTGGAGAGGTAGTGATTCCCAGGGACGCGGTGATCTGGCAGATGCTGGCCTGCGCGAACAGGGATCCAGAGTACTTCGAGCACCCCGACGAATTCCTGATTGATCGCGAGAATGTGGCACACCAGAGGTTTGGTGGTGGGTCGCACTTCTGCCTTGGAAATATGCTCGCCAAGGTTGAAGCGCGTGCTGCGCTTGGAGCATTTTCACGGGAAACGCGCGGCCTGCGTATTGAAACGGGTGAAACAACCTGGTCGAAATCATTTTTTCGGGTGCTGGGAAGTTACCCGATAAGCTTCAGATAGGAGAAATGCAATGATCGAGCCCAAACTTGAAGTCCGTTGGCTTGCCACATTGAGGGGGCAGATCGCACCGCCTACCCCTTTGCCCAATGGATTGCTGATTTTCAATGTGGAGGAAGCTGAAATCACCGGGCCGCGCCTGAACGCGCGGGTGATCGCGCCAAGTGGCGACTGGATCCGTGTCCAGGAAAACGGGAACTGGAGACTGGATGTACGCCTGTTGTTTGAAACGGACAGCGCAGACCACATCTACTGCTCATACACCGGTGTTCTCAAGGCCGATGAAGAGTTGGCACGGCGCATTGAACGAGGCGATCGCATACTCGGAGAACAGATGTATTTTCGCAGTACCCCCTACTTTGAAACCGCCGCACCCGACTACCTGTGGCTCAATGATATCGTCTGCGTTGGCTCGATGCGGGAGTTCGGTGGCGGTCATGCGATCTATGACATATTTGAGGTTCTGTAGGCCAGGAGCCTGGCCTCTGTCCCTCACCCGACAGCTCGGGCTAAACCGGAATACGGCACCGCCTTCGCCCGCTCCCTCAGGGTCTGTGCGAGTTGCCGATAGCCGCTTGAAATGCGATTTCACCTAGGACAGGATTATCCCGCCGCCCACCATCCCCACTCCCGTTTCGACTGGCTATTTTAGCTCTTGCATTTCTGATTGCTGCGATACTTTCTGTTCTGCATCACTGCAAAGCAATTTAGCCCACAGGCGGATTGTCCGGATGTCTTCGGGCTAAAAACCTTCTGGCAAACAGGGCAGATTCCGGGCGTGAGGTAAACGATATTATCGCCGCTGGCATACTCCATACGTTTTTTCATGTACTTCTTCTCCCCTTCTTACTTCCTTCTTCTACTCTAGAGACTGCCGCCTGCATCGCAATGAATATCCAGACTTTTCCTGGCTATCTGTACATTTCTGCTCGAAACCATACTGGGGACGATAATGAGAGCTGCTCCCTGGGTTCGAGCAACTGCTTTACCCCAATTCCTCCCGCGCGCCGACAAACAGCGCGATCAAGCCGATGGCTCCACAATAGCGAAAGGCCGAACCGAGCACCGGGTCGAGCATGGCGGATTAACGCTACTTTTCCAATCAATCTAGAACAAACGACTGGCCGCAGACAACCACTTATGGCGGTCCGGGGAGTCCTTACTACCGAACAGCATGGGGATACCGGGGCGAGGGGAAGAAGCATTGTCGCAGACTCTTCCAGCTTTCGATGGCAGCTGGTGTTGCGATTTTGCCAGGCACAGCTAGCGCTGCTTGCCAAGATGCCGGTCAAGAAACCGCAGGATCCGACTCATGAGGGTGAGCCTGGTCATGTCGCTACCCAGGCTGGTTGCACCCATCGGGTAGAAGTGACCGAATCCGGGTATCCACGCACCTTCCGTGGGAATTCCCGCCTTCGCGAGCGCCGCTAACAACTCCTGCGTGACGCCCTGCACGGACGGCAGATCACTCTGGCCGATCACGAAAAGGCCCGGCGGCATACCCGATCGCGCTTGCGCCGACCAGACCCTGGCCGTAAACCACATCGGTCTGCACCGAAACCCCATAGGCCTCGATGAGCAGATCCTCTGCTCTCAGGCCGACCGTCCGTGCGACGGAAAGCACTGCCACCATTACCACCACCATGAGAATGGCCATCCCTGTCCTCCCTCGAGTTGCGAACCAGACTCCCAGTTTCTCCTGCTTGCGGGCCGGCCTGCAAGTGCCGCGAAATACCGCTGTATTTGTGCGTTCCAAGGCCTTGCGGTGGATAATCTGGCGTCCGGTCGTCGAGTGCGTCGGGTTGGTTGGTGGTTTCTGAACGATCATCGTCTACAATAGGACCTTCTATTGCATGAGTGCGACTTTTAGCTCAGAGGCTCCTGAAATGATATTGCGAACAACTCTACCACTGTTAACCGGCCTCTTTCTGGTGGCAAGTCTAACTGCCACGTCCGTATTTGCTGAAACTATAGCTGTGATTGGTACAGGGCAAGTGGCTCAAGCGCTTGGACCTGAATTCGCGGCCCAGGGGCATCTAGTTATTTACGGCTCGCGAGAACCCGAGCGTCCGGATGTAGCAAAGCTGGTCGATCGTACTGGCCATGGAGCCCGCGTGGTGTTGCCAGTTGATGCGGTAGTCCCGGCCAATATCATCGTACTGGCAGTGCCCGGACTGATGGTTGAGAAGATCGTCAGAGAACTTGGCAACCTCGCGGGTAAAATAATCATTGATCCAACTAATCCGCTGCGGCAGGGCAGCGGTGGTATGTTTGAGCTTTCGACGGAAACCTCAAATGCGGAGCTGATCCAGACTTTGCAGCCGGATGCTTATGTTGTTAAAGCTTTCAATACACTTGATTGGAGCACAATGATTGATCCCGAGTCATCCGGCGGCCCTGTCTCTATCCCGCTGGTTGGTAACAGTGACGAAGCGAAAAACGTCGTAGCAAAACTCGTGACTGGGATGGGCCTGGAACCCATTGATCTCGGTCCCATTAAGCACGCACGCTATGTCGAAGGTATGTTAATCTTGTGGATCAATAACCGCTTTGTTACCGGTGAGCCTTTCGATTATCACCTGCGCAAAGTGCCCAAAAGCTGAGGCTCGCACTCTACCTCAGTTGACTGTCTTTACATGCATTAT
>CAYTDW010000329.1:0-4230 GCA_964436585.1 uncultured Halioglobus sp.
CTTTCCCCGACGGCAACTCGGCACTGATGCTGGTGGCGGCCAGGCTGCGACATGTGTCCAGCACTACCTGGGGTACCCGCAAGTACATGAACATGAACCTTCTCAACGAGATGGATCAGGAGGCCATCTGCGCGGTAGCATGATGGAAAACCGGGGAGCCCCCGAGAAAAAAGTGCGAAACACTATTTACACTACCGCCCATCCAGTCACGGCGCAGGTCTTGAATGCATTAGACTGGCGACTGGTCGCTAGGGCGATCACTTAGCCACCCCAGAGTCAAAGCAGCCAGAATCGAGCCTATGCAGACAATTGGCAGCGACGCAGTGGAGTCGCTCGTCAGTAGGTACCCGGCTATCGCAGGCCCGACCATTGATCCGATCCCTACAGCTGGAACCGAGAGTGCAATATACCTACCGTTTGGATCAACGTCAGAAATGATGGCGAACAAATATGCGAAGGCCGCCGCCCATCCGAACATAAATACACAGGCGCCCAGTGTGTACACGGTAAAGTCCTTCGTAATTGCCATTGCTATGATGCCGGTCAGCAAAACCATGCAACTCAGAATGTAAGGCCAGGCACTGCCAAAACGATTGCCCAGTGCCCCTGCGGCCAGTGAGCCGACTACGGAAAACAAGAGCGAAAAGCCGAGCATTTTTCCCACTGCTTCCGGGTCAAATTGATTAATGGCAGCGATCCGCTCGACAAAAGCCCAAACAGCTGCAGACCCGACAAATAGGCTTGCCATCGCAACCAGGCCCATCCAGGCATGAAATGCTGATCGATTCGGTTCGTGCTCGTGACCTGATTCAGAAGATTCCGCCCTGATAGCCTGCAACGGACTACGACTTAAGAAAAAGTAGGAGGGCAATAAGATCAGAATCATTATCACCATACCGTAGATTAAACCTGCAAATCCGTAAGTGGGAATCAAGGTGGCTGGCAATAGGAACAGCAGAACCACGCCCGCGAGTGCTGCTGCTGCGACCTGGATGCCATACCAGCGAGCGCTGTTGTTCGCGTCACCCGCGATGGTTACGCCGATCGTGCCGATTCCGCCAGATAGTCCGCCAATAAAGGCAGATATAATCGCCTGAAACACGAATTCGTTAGTGCGTGGCGCGAGTAGCAGCGCAACAATGAGGGCGAGTGAACCGGCTAACGCTGTCTGGAAAGGAGGCAGTTTTCTAATCCATAAATAGGCCGATAAACTGACGAGATTGAACCCAAGAAAATAGGTGCTGGCAATTAGTCCGATCTGGCTGGTTTCAAGGCCTGTCGATTCCTGTAATTGCCCCAGATATAAGGGCATGACATTGTAGAAAAGAAAACCCGCTGTAGCGGTACTTACTGACGCACATAGGAACGACGTTTTGAGTTGGCTATCCTGCATAGTTTTCACCCGCTATTAATATTGGTTATCTGCGGAAAAATGAATCATAGGATCTTGGTGCGTATTCCAGACCAAGCCTGCCACTGATTCCAGACGAAGCCTGCCACCCATTCCACGCGAATGCTGCCACTGATTCCACGGCAAAGCTGCCACCCCGGCAGCGTGCCTGGGATCACCCTTCGGAGCCAACCGACGCGGGATAACTAACGGGTATTCTGGCCCTTTCCAACCGGAGGGGAACAGATGCCTGCCAAGAGGTTATCCATGCGTAAAATCAAAGACGTCCTGCGCCTCAAATGGGGCAAGGGCATGAGCAATCGCCAGATTGCGACCAGCAGCGGCATTGGCCGCCCCACTGTCGCTGAATACCTGCGCCGGGCCCAGGAGGCCGGGGTGAGCTGGCCCCTACCCGCCGATCTGGACGACACCCGTCTGGAACGACTGCTGTTCCCGCCACCACCGGATTTGCCGGTCCAGGTCCGGGGCATTCCCGACTGGCTGGTTATCCATCAGGAGCTCAGACAGAAGTCCGTCACCCTGTTCCTGCTGTGGCAGGAGTACCGGGCAACCCACCCCGAGGGCTACCAGTACAGCTGGTTCTGTGACCATTACCGGGCCTGGCAGGGCAAGCTGGACATGGTCATGCGCCAGGACCACCGGGCCGGCGAGAAGCTGTTTGTCGATTATGCCGGCCAGACCGTGCCGATTATCGATCGTGGCACCGGGGCGATCCGCGAGGCCCAGATCTTTGTGGCGGTGCTGGGGACCTCCAATTACACCTACGCCGAGGCGACCTGGTCCCAGGGGTTGCCGGACTGGATTAGTTCCCATGTGCTCACCTTCCGCTTCCTGGGCGGCGTGCCGGAGCTGGTGGTCCCGGATAACCTCCGATCCGGTGTGAGCAAGGCCCACCGCTACGAACCCGATACCAACCCCACCTACCAGGACATGGCCTCCCACTACGGCGTGGCGGTGTTGCCGGCCCGGGTTCGCAAGCCTCGCGACAAGGCCAAGGTGGAGAGCGGGGTACTGGTGATCGAGCGCTGGATCCTGGCGGCACTGCGCCACCGCCAGTTCTTCTGCCTGCTGGAACTCAATGCCGCCATTAGTGAATTGCTGGTGAAGCTCAATAACCGTCCCTTCCGTAAGCTGCCCGGTTGCCGCCGGGCGCACTTCGAGCAACTGGACCGGCCGGCGCTCCTGCCCCTGCCGGCGGAGCCCTACGTCTACGCCGAATGGAAGAAGGCCCGGGTCCACATTGATTACCACGTGGCTATCGAGGGGCACTACTACTCAGTACCCCATGCCCTGATCAAGCGCGAGGTCGAGGTGCGCATCACGCGCAACACGATCGAGTGTTTCCACCGGGGCAACCGGGTTGCCAGTCACCCGCGCTCGCTCCAGAAGGGGCGCCACACCACGGCAGCCGCCCACATGCCGGAGTCGCATCGCCAGGCGGGGGAGTGGTCGCCGCAGCGGCTGGCCAAATGGGCCGCCAGTATCGGACCGGCAACGGAGAAGCTCATCCGGAGCGTGATGGCATCCCGCAAGCACCCGCAGCAGGCCTACCGGTCCTGCCTGGGCATATTGCGACTGGGCAAGGCCTATGGGGATGAACGCCTGGAGGCGGCCTGCCGGCGGGCACTGACCCTGGGCAGCTGCCGTTACAAGAGCATCGAATCCATCCTCAAACACCGCCTGGACGAGCTACCGCTGGAGGAGCAGCAGGAACTGGCGCTGCCGGACACCCACGACAATATTCGCGGTCCCGCGTACTACCACTGACAGGAGAGCACTATGTTAAAACATCCCACTCTGGACAAACTCCAGGCACTGAAATTGACCGGCATGGTGGCGGCGTTGGCGGACCAGGTGGCCACGCCGGACATCGATGAACTGGACTTCGAGGAGCGCCTCGGCTTGCTGGTGGACCGGGAAATCACTGAGCGGGAGAACCGGCGCCTGAGCAGCCGGCTGCGCCGGGCCCGGCTCCGGCACACTGCCGCCCTGGAGGACATTGATTACCGCAATCCCCGGGGACTGGACAAAGGATTGATCCAGTCACTGGCCGCCTGCCAGTGGGCGAAGGAGCACCTCAATATCCTCATCACCGGCCCCACCGGTGTGGGTAAAACCTGGCTGGCCTGCGCGTTGGCACACAAGGCCTGCCGGGAAGGGTATACCGTCCAGTACATCCGCTTGAGCCGACTGTTGCGGGAACTGATGATCGCCAAGGGCGACGGCCGCTACCCCAAGCTCCTGGCCAACCTTGCGAAGGTGGATGTTCTGCTGCTGGATGACTGGGGGCTGACGAAGCTGACCGCCGAGAACCGGCGTGATCTGCTGGAGGTGTTGGAGGACCGTCATGGCATCCGATCAACCATCGCCACCAGCCAACTGCCGATGGAGCAATGGCACGACGTCATCGGCGACCCGACCCTGGCCGACGCTATCCTGGATCGGCTGGTTCACAACGCTTACAAGATCAATCTGAGAGGGGAGTCCATGAGAAAAAGACAGGCAAAGTTGACGGGGACCACCCCTACCGAGTAACAATACAAACCCCCGCGTCGCTACGCTCCGATGGGTGGCCGCTTTGCCCCGGTCCGGGTGGCAGGCTTCAAATGGAATGGGTGGCAGACTTCAGCGGTTTACGCATCTTGGTGCGGCACTTTTTTCTTTGGCGATAATTTACGGGTAGGTTTCTTCCGGGGGGGGAAATCCCTTGCCCTTCTCAACGTGAAAAATCTCGGCAATGACCGGAAGAATGCCTCTCGTGTCAAAATTAGTGAATTTAACACCCTGCCAGTTGCCACCGTTGTAAATACCGATATCAC
>CAYTDW010000330.1:0-4213 GCA_964436585.1 uncultured Halioglobus sp.
AGGGAATATCGTACTTGATAATGGCGTCCAGTGCCTTTATATGCCGATCCTGGTACTCGCCAGGGTCGTGCAGGGCGGCATTGCTTTCCTTCAGCACGCCATAGAGCGATACCTTTTTCATGACGCGGCTGCCCAGTATGCGCTGGCCGTAGGGTGCATCGTTCCTGGACATGACTTTCTCGTAGCCTTTCCTTTCGAGGAAGATGCGGATCGCCACGTTGATGGCATTGACCGCTGTTTCAGTGGTCCAGAGCCTAAGTATTTTTTCCAGCACCGCCGGGGTGGAAATCAAAGCGTCGCGGTGATCGCTGTCGAGAGCGAGGCCTGCCCCGGGCTTCCGCTCGTAGATAGTGGCCGGACCGGAATAATCGAGTCGTTCACCCCGTTTCTTATGGGCCTGCATCCGGTCGAAGTTCTGCCTGATATGACGGATATCGGAAGGTGCCCAGGTGGCAATATGGAAAAGTCCACCGGTACGTAATGCCTCAATCAATTGTCGATCTTCCGATTTGAGCTGATCGAATTCGGGCAATGCGTCGCGATAATCATCGAGTACCGAAAGCAGCAGATGGTCCGAAATAATGCCTGCCATGGAGTGACAGCATACGGGTGCTGGTCGCTGCTCGCGCCAGTTTTGCAGAACGATGTTGCGCAGTGCGTTGGCGTAGTGGGGGAAGACCTCCCCGTCAGGCAATTTCTTGGCGTGTTTCCCGCGACGCAGGGCTGACACCTGCCACGCACTGGGGAGACGAATGAGCAGGTTGATATAGGTGTAAAGGCCCATAAACCCGTGCACCAGCAGCATGTGAATCCCACCCGCTTCCTCTCCCTCCCGCACCTCGGACTTCACCTTGACCGTTTTGCCGTTTTCCCGGTACTGGAACAAGCCCTCCTCGAAGTACAGCGCCCGATCGTCGGCAAATATATAGACCTTCTCCGCGATTTCCCGGGTCTCTCGCAACATCCGAATCGGTGTTTCCATCACGGTCTGTTCGAAATCGGCACTGTCTTCCATCTCGAAGCGACCCAGCGCCTTGAGTTTCAGGCTGCCCGATATGATCAGGGAAATGCATTCGGCCGCCGTCAATACCCCCCGATTGAGGGCAACACTGATGCTTCCGTTGGCTTTCTCCAGTGCAATAACCGCTGGCTTTTTCTGCTTCAATTGCGGGGCATAGGTGGCGAATGCGCCGATACCGCCGTCCCTGCTGATACCGGTAATAATCATGTGGAATGACATCGTTGGCCCGAGGTGCTCGAGAATGAGCGTCAGGTAGCGTTGCGCCTCGCGTTTCGCCCGTCTCAGTGCGAGTTCGCGATCACCGGCATCAAGCGCATTCTCCACCTCACTCATGTCGATGGGAAAGGTCATACGCTCCACCATGCTCTGTGCGATCGCCCTGCCGGAGGCTGACCTCACCAGCCCCAGGCGTTCGGTGAGCACCTCCTTGCCATGTTCAGCAAGCAGGGCTTTGGCCAGGGGCCTGATAAATGTCGACTCCAGCGCCTCCCTCGCACTGCGCCAGTTCTCCTCCTGGCAGGATTCCTCCAGGAAGAAGAAGCGCACATGGTCCAGCCAGTTGATATCGTCTAGGTGGTTCTTCAACAGCGCCTTGTATTCGTACTTGACTGTGTTGCCGCCACCGACGGCTATGGTGAAGTAGTCACGCTTGAACGGGCTGTCGGCTGAACTTTCGTCGCTACGCAGCCAGGCCTCGTAGTGCTCTTTGGCAATGTGGGCGGCATGGCTGCCGGCCGCTTTGGTGTCGGTGGCAATACCCAGGCGAAAACCCGGCTGCTCCTGCACCAGCCGCGGCCTGTTATCGCTCTTTTCCCTGTTGAAGCATCGGCTAAACTTCATATTTCACCCTTCTCAAAGTGTCGGCATTTTTTGTTTCTATCCGCCGTATCAAGCCACCCTCCGGCTTCGTTGATATGCACACCAAAGTGCCCTGCCGAGGGGATATCCTGTTTGCTTTTATCCCTTTAAACATTGGAAAAGTCATCCCAATAGCCGGCCATCGCTGCAAAAATGGCTGTTTCATTGATCCAGGGCATTTGCTCTTTAAAATTATTCGCAACAGCCGTATCGGCCCCGGTGAACCGGTAACAGGGTTCCGTGTCAGCCGAGCTTCGCCAGCACTTCGGCGCCGAAGCGCTCCGCGTTGTCGCACCACTGCGCCCGTGTGCGCCCCTCGATGTGCGCCGCAGCGGCGCTGGCCCCCAACTCAGAATAGCGACCGAGCGTGTCGATGATTGCCTGCGGGTTCCACTCCGCTCCCGGCCGGGTGACACTCCCCAGTACTACCTGCGGCATCGTTTCACGTCCCACGGTCTCGCAGTGCTGACGCATGTAGGCGATGCCCTCGACCAGGTCCGATTCCCCGGACATCGACGCCGTGCGCGCAGTGGCGGGAACACTGGACCCGGTAAAAAAGGGATTCCAGCCATCGCCGAGTTCAACCGCGCGGCGGATAGCGCGCCGGGAATTGCCTCCCACCAGCAGCGGCGGATGGGGCCGCTGCACCGGCGCCGGCCGCAACCGATTGCCCCGTGCGCTGTAGCCAATGCCCTCGAAGCTGAATTCCTCGCCGGACCAGGCGGTTTTCATCGCCGCCATGTATTCATCCATGATGTCGTTGCGGCGCTCGAAATCGACGCCGAGCGCATGGTACTCACCCTTGAGATAGCCGGCGCCCAGGCCCAGGGTCAGTCTGCCCCCGGAAAATACATCGAGAGTCGCGGCCGCGCGCGCGATGATAAACGGGTTGCGGTAGGGCAGGACCAGGATCCCTGTCTGCAGCCGCAGGGTGCTGGTTACCGCCGCAAGCAGGCTCAGCATCACGAAGGGATCCTGCGCATCGTGGCCGCCGGCTTCAACCCAGCGCGCAGTCGGGCAGGGATGATCGGTCACATTGGCGCCACTGAAACCGGCGCGCTCCAGGGTGCGGCCAATGTCGCTGACAGCTTCCAGGTGGAGAAACTCGCCCGGGGAGTCAATACGGTCGAAGGGTAAAGTGGCATTGATCTTCATCTCAGGGTTTACTCTCTTTATCTGGATTGCATGGCTCCTCTCCCTGCGCATCGATGTCGCCCGTAAGGGTCCATCGACCAGCCCGGTTGCGCAACCAGCCGCTGGAAGCCCAGCTGCCGCCATCCACTGGAATCACCGCGCCGGTGACGTAGGCGCTCATCTTCGACGCCAGAAATAATGCGACGCTGCCGCATTCGCTATCCAGGCCCGGCCGCCCGAGCGGGATGCGACGTGCGGTCGCTTCCCGCTGTGCCGTGCCAGGCTGTACCCAGGAGGAAGGGTCCACCGGACCCGTGGTATTGCCGGACAATCCCGGGGTCACCGTGTAGTCGGGCGCAATGGCATTGACGCGGATACCATGCTCCGCGAATTCCAGCGCCATCGAGCGGGTGAAGTTGAGCATGGCGGCCTTGCAAGCGCCGTATACCGCAAAATTGGGTGCCGCCCGCGAGGCCTCGACACTGCTCACATTGATAACGGTACCGCCCCGCTCTCCCCTGATCATCACGGGAACCGCAGCGGAGGTTGCCGCCAGCATGCTCACCAGATTGAGGTCGATCAGGCGGCGCCAGGCGCGCTCCGACTGCTCGATAAAGGGCTTGGGACTGACACCACCGGCGTTATTGACCAGGATATCGATACGGCCGAAATGCTGGCCCGCCCGCTCTACCAGGGCGCGGACCTGTTCGGTGTCTGTTACGTCGGTCGCCAGCGGCAAGGCCCTGCGCCCCGACTCGCGCACGCGCTGCGCCGTTTCTTCGCAGCGCTCGGGGATAATATCGGCGATCACCAGGTCTGCACCCGCCGCCGCATAGGCGAGTGCGATAGCCCTGCCAATGCCCCCGCCACCGCCGGTGATTATGGCGACCTGATCAGTCAGCCGGGCATCAGATGATTGCAAGCGTAACTCCCCTGAACGCGCCTCGCCTTCTCAGCGCGAAATCCTGTCTTTACGGGACGATCTTTCCATCATGCCGTAGGTTTCTTCACCATCCCAGCGATAGCGTACACCGCTCTGCTGCAGTACCGGGAAGTCCGGCGGCAACTCGGGTCGGCCCATGGCGAATGTCGATACGAGGGTCTGGCCCTCGATGGCCACCTCTCCCCGCCCGGTTTCGAGCACCAGTGAGACATCGTCGCTACAGGGATGGAGCTTCGCAAGCCAGGGCGCCTTCACCA